>JAHWKY010000035.1 GCA_019347575.1 Actinomycetota bacterium
GTCCCCTTCAAGCGGCAGCACCTGCGTGTAGGTGATCTTGATCCGCTTCTCCGAATGGGCCTCGATGGGGAAGATCCGCGCCTTGAAGATGTTGCCGCCGGTCCACTCCAGCAGCCCCGGGTCGCGCCGCTCGCGGAGGATCGTCTCGTAAATCTCGCGGGCCCGCTGCTTCTCGACGATGTCGGCCTCGACCAATTCGTCGCCGATCCACATGCCGAACCCCGAGATCGACGCTAGAGGGGCCTACCCTCTCTGTATGGATGTGAAGGAGCGTGAGCAGGTTCTCGAGTGGATCGCGGCGTGGAGATCAGCTGGCGAGGCCCTCGAGGAAGAGCGACGCGAACGTCTGCGCTCCATGACGCCGGCGCAGCGCCGGGAGGCCATCCGAGCCGTCCTGGCGGTCGTCACGACCGAGGCGTCGGGGGCCTCGCCTGCCCGATCGGGCCTGATCGCCATGCAGCGGTTGCTCGCGCGGGCGCGTGCGTGACCAGCCCGCTGCATGATGCGGCTTCAGAGCTGAGTTCGTTCTGCCGGCGGGAGGGCTGGCGGTTCTGCATCATCGGCGGCCTGGCGTACCTGCGGTGGGGAGATCCCCGAGCGACGCGGGACGTCGACGCCACCGTACTCACCGGCTTCGGTGGAGAGGTCGGGGCGGCCAACGCTCTCCTGGAGCACTTCGCGCCACGGGTTGAGGATCCAGTCGGTTTCGTGACGAGGAACCGCGTGCTGCTCCTGTCTGCCTCGAACGGCGTGCCGCTCGACGTCTCGTTCGGTGCGCTTCCGTACGAGGAGCGGCTGATGGAGCGATCATCGGAGTTCGACTTCGGCGGGTTCACTGCGCCGACCTGCAGCGCTGAGGATCTCGTGGTGATGAAGGTCTTCGCTGGTCGGAACCAGGACTGGGCCGACGTCGAGGGTGTCATCGCCGCTCAAGGCGCTGCGCTGGACGTCGAGCTCGTCGTCGAAGAGCTGACACCTCTACTCACGTTGAAGGAGGACCCTGAGGGTCTGGACCGGCTACGGCGTCTCTTGCCTCCTGCATGAGCCCTACGCCTCGAAAGCGGGTAGGCCCGCAAGGGTCTCGAGGGTTCTCGCGTAGCCGGTCGGCGAACATCGAGGCGTAGACGCCGGCTTGCACGGCGACTTTGGCGAGCTCGCCCGCGCTGGCGTCATCGTATTAGGGTGGTCGTTGTCGTTCGATCGCGTGGCCACGGTCACGCGCCCCACGTGAACGCACCGACCAGCCCGCACCCGAGAGGACACCGATGAGGCTGCGCGCCACCCTCGCCCTGCTCGCCGCACTCGCCCTGGTCGCCACCGCCTGCGGCGGCGATGACGACGACGACGGTGGCGGACAGGCCGAGGGCGGGACGCTGGTCGCCGCCCTCGGTGGCGAGCCGGACATGCTCGATCCTCACGCGACCTCGTCGTCGTTCTCGTTCAAGGTGCTCGAGAACGTCTACGACACGCTGGTCCAGCCCGGTGACGACCTGCAGATGGAGCCGGCGCTCGCCCAGGACTGGACGATCTCCGACGACCTGCTGACCTGGACGTTCACGCTTCACGAGGGCGTCACGTTCCACAACGGCGCGGAGTTCACCGCGCAGGACGTCAAGGCCAGCTACGACCGGATCATCGACGAGGAGCTGAACAACGCCTTCCGGTTCAGCGCCGTGGACGAGGTCGTCGTGGTCGACGACCAGACGCTCGAGATCGTGCTCAACCGCCCCGCTCCCAACCTGCTCACCTCGATCGGGTCCTTCAAGGGCATGGCGATCCTGGACAGCGACGACATCGCCGACGGGTTCGACTTCGACCAGCAGGCCAACGGCACGGGGCCATTCACCCTCGAGTCGTTCACCTCCGGAGACTCGATCGTTCTGGCCGCCAACCCCGACTACTGGCAGGAGGGCCTGCCCCGGCTCGACGGCGTCGAGTTCCGGTTCATCCCCGAGGAGTCGGTGAAGCTGACCAACCTGCAGTCCGGCGACGTCGACTGGATCGACACGGTCCCGCCGGAACGACTCGAGCAGCTCGAGGGCGACGACGACGTGGTGGTCGGACGCGTCGCGGGCAACGACTACTGGTACATGGCGACGAACATCGCCCGCGAACCGTTCGACAACCGTGACGTGCGCCGGGCGATCGCCTTCGCCCTGAGCCCGGCGGACGTCGCCCAGGCGGCGAAGTTCGACGCTGCGACGCCCAACGAGACCGCGATCCCGGAGACCAGCTTCTGGTACTTCGACCACGCCCCGTACGGACGGGACGTCGAGCAGGCCCAGCAGTTGCTCGACGACGCGGGCGTGGGTGACGGGTTCACGATGGACGTCATGGTCACCAACGAGTTCCCGGAGACCATCGACGCCGCCGAGGCGATCTCCACCCAGCTGGCCGACGTCGGGATCGAGGTCGAGATCCGGACGCTCGACTTCTCGACGTGGCTCGACGAGCAGGGGCAGGGCAACTTCGACAGCTTCATGCTGGGCTGGCTCGGCAACATCGACCCGGACGACTTCTACTACGCCCAGCACCACTCCGAAGGCGGGTTCAACTTCCACGGCTACAGCAACCCCGACGTCGACGAGCTGCTCGACCAGGGCCGTCGCGAGACCGACCGGGACGCGCGCAAGCAGATCTACGACCAGGCCGCGGAGCTGATCGTCGACGATGCCTCCTACATCTACTTCTACAACCCCGACATCATCAACGCGTGGGTGCCGCGCGTCTCGGGGTACGAGACCCGCGCGGACAACGCGGTGAGGTTCGTCGAGACGTCGCTGGGCTGAGGCCGTGAGCGGGTACGTCGTCCGCAGGGTGCTCCAGGCCCTGCTGGCGCTGCTCGGCGTCTCGATCATCGTCTTCGCGCTGCTCCACCTGGTCCCCGGCGACCCGGTTCGTACCGCACTGGGGACCCGCTTCGACCAGCAGACCTACGAGGCGCTGCGCGAACGTGCCGGGCTGAACCAGCCGCTGGTCGTGCAGTACCTCCATTGGCTCGGCGGGGTGCTGACCGGGGACTTCGGGGTGAGCTTCCGGACCGGCCAGAGCGTGGCGAGCGCGATCGCGGACCGGCTGCCGGCCACGGCGACGCTGGCGGTCGCCTCGCTCGTGGTGGCGCTGGTGATCGCGATCCCCGCCGGCATCGTCTCCGCGGTCCGTCAGGGCAGGCCGATCGACTACGTCGCGACGTCCCTGAGCCAGATCGGCGTCTCGATCCCGGATTTCTGGTACGGGATCCTGATGATCCTCGTCTTCGCGGCCACGCTCGGCCTGCTGCCGCCCTCCGGGTACGAGTCGCTGCTGGACGACCCGGTGGAGTGGCTGCGGCGGCTGGTCATGCCGGCGATCACGGCCGGCGTGGTGACCGGTGCGATCCTCACGCGGTTCACGCGTTCATCCGTTCTCGAGGCGATGAACGCCGACCACGTCCGGCTGGCGCGTGCCAAGGGCCTTCCTGAGCGCACCATCCTGCGCGAGCACGTCCTGCGCAATGCCTGGATCCCGATCGTCACGGTTACCGGGCTGCAGCTCGCCACGCTGCTGGGCGGGGTCGTGGTCGTCGAGGTCGTGTTCGCATGGCCGGGCCTGGGCAGGCTCGCTCTGGACGCGGTCGAGAGTCGTGACTACCCGATGATGCAGGGGGCCGTGCTGGTCATCGCCGCCGGGTTCCTGCTGATCAACCTGCTGGTCGACCTGCTCTACGCCAGGCTCGACCCCCGGATCACCTACGGATGAGCGCCACCCCGGTGGACGCCGAGGCCGGTGAGGGCCGGCCCCTCGTCGGCCGGCGCCAGCCGCCGTGGCGCCGCACGACATCGGCCCTGGCGTCCAACCGGCTGGCGCTCGGCGGGTTCGTGGTCCTGGCGCTGCTGCTGCTGGCCGCGCTGGTCGGGGACCAGCTCGCTCCGTTCGGCGCCAACGAGCAGGACCTGCAGGCACGGTTCGAGGCGCCGAGCAACGACCACTGGTTCGGCACCGACGACAAGGGCCGCGATGTCTTCAGCCGCGTGCTGATCGGGGCGTCCACCTCGCTGAGGGTCGGCGCCGTCGCCGTAGGGATCTCGCTGGTCCTCGGGACGCTGATCGGCCTGGTGTCCGGGTATCGGGGCGGCTGGCTGGACAGCGTGCTGATGCGCACGATGGACGTGCTGTTCTCCTTCCCGGTGGTGTTGCTCGCGATCGCGATCGTCGCGGTCCTGGGGCCCAGCCTGACCAACGCGATGATCGCCATCGGGATCGTGTTCACCCCGATCTTCGCGCGCGTCGTTCGCGGGTCGGTCCTGTCCGTCCGCGAGGAGGTCTTCGTCCGGGCCGTGCGCTCGCTGGGAGCCAGCGACCTGCGCATCGTGTTCCGCCACATCCTGCCCAACGTCGCCGCGCCCATCATCGTGCAGACGTCGCTGTCGTTCGCGTTCGCCATCCTGACCGAGGCGGCGCTGTCGTTCCTCGGGGTCGGCGTCCAGCCACCCGAGCCGGCATGGGGCCTGATGCTCCAGGACGGTCGGGGCGTGATCGACCTGGCCTGGTGGATGGGGGTGTTCCCGGGGCTGGCGATCTTCGTCACCGTGATGGCCTTCAACGTCGTCGGGGACGGGCTGCGTGACGCCCTCGATCCCAAGCAGCGGTCGGTCATCGAGTCCCGCGGTCAGGAGGCCTGAGCCGTGTCCGACCCGGTCCTGTCCGTCCGCGATCTCCACGTCCGGTTCGGGACCAGGCGCGGAACGGCCCACGTCGTGCGGGGCGCGACCTACGACCTGCACGCCGGCGAGACGCTCGCGCTGGTCGGCGAGTCCGGGAGCGGCAAGTCCGTGTCCACGCTCGCCCTGGCCAGGCTGATCCCGGTGCCGCCGGGTCGGATCGAGGGGGAGGTCCACTTCGACAGCCAGGAGCTCGTGGCGCTGCCCGAGGACGCCCTGCGCAAGATCCGCGGCAACGGCATCGGCTTCGTGTTCCAGGACCCGATGACATCGCTGAACCCGGTCCACACGATCGGCAAGCAGCTCACCGAAGGGATGCGCCACCACCTCGGGATCACACAGGAGCAGGCTCGGGACCGTGCCGTCGAGCTGCTCGACCTCGTCGGGATCCCCGACGCCGGCAACCGTCTGGGCGACTATCCCCACCAGTTCTCCGGGGGCATGCGTCAGCGGGTGGTGCTCGCGATCGGCCTGTCCTGCGATCCCCAGGTCCTGGTCGCGGACGAGGCCACGACCGCACTCGACGTGACGACGCAGGCGCAGATCGTCGACCTGGTCGGGCGGTTGCAGGACGAGCTCGGCATGGGCGTGATCTGGATCACGCACGACCTCGGCGTCGTCGCGGGCATCGCGGACCGCGTGATGGTGATGTACGCCGGCGAGATCGTGGAGCAGGCGGGAGTCGACGAGCTCTATGGCGCCCCCCGCCACCCCTACACCGTCGGGCTGCTCGGGTCGCTGCCGGTGCTCGGCGAGGAGGATCCCGGTGAGCTGACCACCATCCCGGGCCTGCCTCCCGACCCGACTGCGATGCCACCGGGCTGCGCGTTCTACCCGCGGTGCTCGTTCCGCGACGACGAGCGCTGCGAGGCGCAGCATCCGGACCTGCGCCACATCGGCGAGGGGCACCGCGTCCGCTCCTTCTACCAGGTGCCGGACGAGGTCTCGGCCATGGTCGCCGGACGCGAACAGGTCCGCGAGCTGCCGGAGGCCCAGCGGTGAGCGAGCCCCTCCTCTCGGTGGACGACCTGACCGTCCACTTCCCGGTCCACGGGCCGGGTCTGGTGCGCCGCCGGGCCGGGACCGTGCGCGCGGTCGACGGGGTGTCGTTCGAGGTGCGGCGTGGAGAGACGCTGGGGCTGGTCGGCGAGTCCGGCTGCGGCAAGACGACCACCGGTCTGGCGTTGCTGCGCCTGGTCGAGCCCACCCGCGGCCGGATCGTGTTCGACGGTACGCACGTCACGGACCTCGGGCGCGGTGAGCTGCGGGACCTGCGGCGCCGGATGGCGATGATCTTCCAGGACCCCTATGCCTCCCTGGATCCGCGCATGTCCATCGGCGACAACGTCCGCGAGGCGCTGGTCATCCACGGCCTCCACGCCGGCCGCCGGCGCGAGCGCGTGGCCGAGTTGCTGGAACTGGTCGGCCTCAACCCCGACTACGTCGACCGTTACCCCCACGAGTTCTCCGGCGGGCAACGCCAGCGCGTCGGGATCGCGCGGGCACTGGCGGTGGAGCCCGACTTCATCGTCGCCGACGAGCCGATCGCGGCACTCGATGTCTCGATCCAGGCCCAGGTGATGAACCTGCTGAAACGCTTGCAGCGGGAGCTGGACCTGACCTACCTGCTCATCGCACACGATCTCGCCGCGGTCCAGCACCTCTCCGACCGCATCGCCGTCATGTACCTCGGCCGGATCGTCGAGGTCGCCAACCGTCGGGACGTCCACCGCGACCCGCAGCACCCCTACACCCGGGCGCTGCTCTCGGCGATCCCTGTACCCAGCCCGGCTCGGGAACGCGAGCGGCGGCGGATCCTGCTGCACGGCGAGCTGCCCAGCCCCCAGGACCCGCCTTCCGGGTGCAACTTCCGGACCCGCTGCCCGGAGGTGTTCGAGCCCTGCGACCGCGTCGACCCGGCTCTCCAGGAGCTCTCCCGTGGCCACCGCTGTGCCTGCCATCTCCACGGCGTGGTCGGCCAGGAGGTCGAGCCGTCGGCCCACCCCGACGCCGGGACGGCCTCCGCGTCAACCGGCTGACCCCAACCGCCGCACCCGGCCGCCAGCGCCCCGCTGGGTCAGGTACAGCTCGCCGTCGGGTCCGAGCCCGAACGACGTCACCCCCTCGATCGGCCCGACCTGCTCGGTCCAGTCGCGCTCGTCGGTGATCGCCCCGGCCCCCGCACCTCCCGCGGAATCGAACCCGAAGCTGCGCAGGAACCCCGCGCAGTGGTCGGCGTAGAAGTAGTGGTCCTCCAGGCCCGCGATCGCGGTTCCCGGACGACCCCGCAGAACCCTCGGATACATGACACCATCAGAGGAGTTGGCAGAGGCTGTTGCAGCCACCCATCGAGCGCGCACCGCAACGATCTTCGTGAGGCTGCAGGCCTGTGCGACCCTGGTGAAGAGGTCGGCGGCGCCGGCCAGGCGCACGTCACCCGGATCGACGGCACTGGCGAGCACCCGCCGACCGGCGAGCACCTCGGTCAGCGTTGAAGGGCTCCGAAGGACCCCGTGATCTGCGCTCATCGTCTCGAAAGCGGGTAGGCCCGCAAGGGTCTCGAGGGTTCGGATCCCTCTCCCTCCGCTTCCAAGTCCCAGGTCAGGCGCTGCGGTTGCCCTTCGGTGCAACGTGGCCGACCCGCAGGTCTGGCTGTGGAGCCGGGCCGTCACGGCCCACCGTTCGTAGGATGCGGCCATGTCCCAACTCCGCACGCACGACGAGTTCGGGACGCCGCGGGAGGCGGCAGCACGACCGCAGACGCGCGACGACGTCGTGGAGAGGCACGGGCCCGGCCTCGATGGGCTCGATCTGCCGCCTGTGGACGTCGCTCCGGCGGCGCGAGCGCCCCAGTCGCCGCCAGAGGTCGTGCTGGCTCTCCAGCGCCGGGCGGGGAACCGAGCCGCCGCGGAGTGGGTGCAGCGCAACGCGCGATCGCCGCGCGGTGAGCCGCTGCCCGTGACGGCGGATGGCGCGCATCGTGTCCTCGGCGAAGCGGCAACCGCTGTCCGGGTCCACCGCGATTCTCCGATCGCGGAGAACCCGGACGCGCTCGCGCGCACGGAGGGCTTCGACATCCATCTCGCCCCGGGCGCGCCCGGGCCGGAGACCACCGGGGGCCAGGTCATCCTCGCCCACGAGGCGGCGCACGTCGTCCAGCAGACGCGACCGGGGCCGCGCGTGCAGCGGGCCGCCGCGGAACGCGAAGCCGACGAGGCGGCCGAGGCCGCGCTCGACGGTGGGCCTGTGCCGGACCTGAAATCCGCCCGGGGGCCCCACTACTTCGAGGCGCGGTGGCACCAGGCCACGCTCACGAACGCCATGGAGCTCGCCGGCTTCAGCGACGAGGAGCAACAGGAGGCTTACTTCGCCAACTGGTGCCGGGATGTGTCGCAGCTCATGGTGCCGCCCGCCCGGAAGTACCTCGGCCCCCAGAACATCATGACGCTGCTCAACGTCATGGCGCAGATGAAGTTCGGCCGCGGTGTGACGCCCGAGGACCTCGGGCAGTACAGCCGCCGCGAGCACATCGACGCCCCCGCGGGCACGACGAACGACGACGTGATCGGCAAGGCGCTGAAAATCGAGGGCCGGGGCCGGCTGCCACTCGAAGGCGGACCCGAGCACAAAGGCTCGCCGACCGAGTCCGA
Organism: Actinomycetota bacterium; assembly: GCA_019347575.1. Taxonomy (NCBI): domain Bacteria; kingdom Bacillati; phylum Actinomycetota; species Actinomycetota bacterium. The sequence continues at coordinate 8,351 of JAHWKY010000035.1, forward strand.
GGACCTCTCATCGGCCAACATCGCCAACCTGATGCGTCTCGACGCCTCTGGGACGCCCGCCTACATCTACAGCTCGAAGGACTACATCCTCGAACAGGCCCGTGCGGCCCTCGCGGCGGGCCGCACGCCGACGGGCCTGGCCCATCTCGGCAACCTCTCCCACACCGTGCAGGACCTCTTCGCGCACTCGAACTGGGTGGAGATGGCCGTGGGCAAGCTCATCGAGGAGGATAAGGTGGTCCTCGACCTGGCCGGGCCCGGCCCGGAGGCCGAGGCCGCCCGCGAGGTGAAGCGGCGGCGCGATGCCGGTCTGCCGGCCATCGAGACCTACGCCGGCGAGGTCCAGACCGCTGCCGGTGACACCCGACCGATCCTCACGACCGGGACGTTCTCGGGCAGCCTGGGTGACCCCGGCCATGACACGCTCATCTCCATCCGGCACGAGGCGCGCAACTTCCTGGACCAGCACAACCCGTTCGCGCCCGGAGGCTCCGACACCGCGTACTTCGATCTCGCCATCGAGCTGCTGCGGCGTGCTGAGACCTCGGCGCAGGAGGGCAGCCTCGGCGAGATCGTCATCCAGTCGGTGGAGGCCATCGCCAGCAACGCGGCCATCACCCGGAGGGTCGAGGATGTGGCTCACGATCTCGAGCGGGGGGCGCGCTCGCTCGGCGGTGCCGGACGCCTGGGCGACATCTTGGCCGGAGGCGCCCGCCTGGTCGGCGGGGCAGCGCAGTCGGCGGTCGGCTGGGCCGGGGACGCGTGGAAGGACGGTCTGCGTCGGGCGGCCACGACGATCGTCAACCGCGTCCTCGGCAACGCCACGCTGGTAGATGTCGCCGAGTTCGTGCTCAAGGGCAGGGGCGCGATCGGGACCGCGTGGAACGGGGTGAAGCAGTTCGTGGAGGGGCTGCCGGACCGCGTGCGCGACATCATCATGCCGCAGCTCGTCAAGGCCGAGGAGGCCCTCAAGAAGAAGTACCGCCAGCTCGGCCAGGCCGCCTGGCAGACCGCCGTCGGCAAGTTCATGGAGGCGCTCGGCGAGGTCGCGCCTCACGCAGCGGAGCGCGAGAGCCCCGTCTTCAAGAAGGTCGAACGGCTCCGTAACGAGGTCCTACCAAAACTGCGCGAGGACATGGCGAACGCCATCCGCCGCGTCTCGAGCGGCCCGGAGGCGGAGCGGGCGATCGCCCTGATCGAGAAGCGCCCGCTCGGCGAGATCATCCCCTACCTCCAGGGGGCGGGCTTCCAGCAGCTCCTCCGCGGCCTCGACCGCGTCGAGCAGCGACGGCTCATGGAGACCGGCGAGAACTTCAGCGAGCTGAACGAGCGGATCCAGCAGTTCGACAACCTGCCAGAGTGGGCCAAACCGGGCCCGTCGCACTCCCAGCTGGCCAAGGACCACGCGTCGTCGCCGTTCTTCGGGGCCGCCTTCGCGGCGGCCAACCAAGCGGACACGCTGCTGGTCCAGGCGCTCCAGCAAGCGTGGGCGGCTCGAGGTCAGACCGGGCCAGCTGCCGGCCTCGGCGGCGACGTCGGTGAGCTGCGTGAGGAGCGCGAGCGGCCCGGCGAACCCGCCGTCGAACGGGCCGAGGAGCGGGAAGGCGAGAGCGACCTCGCCCGGCAGCGACGCACGCACTTCCTCCAGACCCGGCAGGCCGGCCAGCGCGTGCTGGCCATGGGGCACGGCGAGATCGCGCTGCCGGTGCAGGCGCTCGTCGAGGCGGCCGACGCGCTCTGGAACCTCCAGACCCAGCGCCCCGTCGTCGGCCCCGTCGTCCGCGGCCTGGTCGCGCTGCTGCGCGAGGCGGCGCCTTCGGCGCAGCTGCTCGCCGAGATCGCGCGGGTTCGGCGCTGGCTCCAGACCCAGGGCGACGACGAGCTCACCCGCCTCCTCTCGGGCGACCTGTCCCGCATCGAGCAGATCGTGCGGAGCAGCCTCACACCGGACTGTGAGCCGGGTGAGACCAGCGCACAGCACAACGTCCACGCCGGGATGCACCAGCCCGGCGAGACCCCGGAGCGTCACGCCCAGCACGCCGGGGTGTGCACCCCCGGCGAGACCGCCGCGGACCATGCCGCCCACGCGGCGTCCGTCCATCCGGGCGAGACGCTGGTGCAGCACGCCGCCCACGCGGGAACGCCCGCAGGTGAGACGCCGGCGCAGCACATGGCGCACGCGGGACCGCCGTGCCCGGGCGAGACACCCGAGCAACACACGGCCCACACGCACGCGCCCGTGACGCCAGCCCACTACCGCGAGCAGATCGATCAGGTGAACCGGTTCCGCGGTCCGAGCCGCGAGATCGTCCTACCCGACGGGAAACGCGCGCAGGCCGGCGCGGTCCGGCTCAGCGACTGCGATCCCTCGAAGGGGCCGGAGCAGCGGGGTTCCTGCCAGTCGATGGGCGCCGACGAGGTGGCCCGCCGTGACGCCCTCACCGAGGCCGAGGGCGATCCCGCCCGGCGCCTCGAGATGCAGATCGATCGGATCTTCGGTCACCCCTACGACTCCACGTGGTGGCGCGGCACCCTGACGAACTGGGCCAACGAACACAAGGCGGTGCTGGCGCGCTACATCCTCGAGCGGAACTCCGGGCAGATCGAGAGCCACGCCCACTGACCCAGGCCGTGCGCCCAGGGTTTCTGGTACTCACCGAGGCGAGTCACGTCCGTGGCGCCGGTCTCCAAAAGGAGACGCTCTGGGTAGGCGATCCCCGATGCCGCCGTGGGAAGCTAAGACGATGACGAGGTCTACCGACGAGCGCGGATCCGAGCCGCCGAGGTCGGCACGTCCGTGTCGGCTGCCGTCCGCGAGTTCCTGACACAGTTCGCAGGCGAGCAGACCGAGTTCGAACGGCGGAAGCGACTGGAGAGGCAGACACTGGCCTCCATCCAGGCGTTCCGGGCCGGTGACCGGCTGACACGCGACGAGATCCATCGGCGCGATGCGCTTCGTTGACACCAACGCGTCCAGGCAACACATCCGGCACGGGCAGAGCGCCTCACGTCTGACCAGGCGGTGGCTCTCATCGACGCGTGGCTTCGGTTCGACGTCCGCGATGTGACGGTGCGACTCATGCAGGATGCGTTCGCGACCGCCCGCCGATGGCAGATCTCGTACTGGGATGCCACCGTCGTCGAGGCTGCGAGAGACGCGGCCTGTGCGGTACTTCTGACGGAGGACCTCCAGGACGGGATGGACTTCGCCGGAGTCCGCGTCACGGACCCCTTCCGCTGACGCAACTTCGGGTCGGCTCCGAACAGACCGGTGATGCGCTGTGCGCCGCGTTCGAGGCCGCCCTCGCGCCGACGATGTGTCACCATCGACCCCCCGGGGAAGAGGAGACGGCATGGACGCGCGAGACGAACGCGCAGCCGGAGCCGAGTCTCGGAGCTCCCCTGGTCCGCGGATCTCGTTGCTCGGAGGGTTCGGCCTCTCGGACGGACGCGTCGACGTCGCCATCGCGGAGGGTCCGCAGCGGCTGCTCGCGTTCCTCGCCCTGCGCAAGCGCCCGGTGCGGCGCACGCTCGCCGCCGGTGCCCTGTGGCCTGACGTCGGCCAGGAGCAGGCCAGTTCCAGCCTGCGCTCCACGCTGACGCGCCTCGACGAGGGTGCGCGGTCGGCGCTGGCCGTCACCGCCTCGCAGCTCGCGATCGCCGGCCGGATCACGGTGGACCTGTGGGAGGCCGAAGCGCTCGCACGTCGTCTGGCGGGCCCCCACGAGTCGTTGACCGTCGACCGCTCGTCCTCGGCTGAGGTCGATGCGCTCTCGTCCGACATCCTCCCCGACTGGTACGAGGACTGGGTGATCGTGGAGGCCGAAGCCTGGCGCCTCCAGCGCCTCCACGCACTGGAGACGCTGGCCGACGACCTGCGGAACGAGGGCTCGTTCGGGCAGGCGTCCTCCGCCGCACAGGCGGCCATCGACGCCGACCCGCTCCGGGAGAGCCCTCGTGCGGCCCTGATCCGCGTGCACATGGCCGAAGGCAACGTCTCGGACGCGATCCGGGAGTTCGCGCGGTACCGCCAGCTCCTGATGCGTGAGCTCGGGCTCGAGCCCACACCCCGGTTGCGGGCTCTGCTCGACCAGGGTCGGTGACGCTGGCGTCACGGGCGTCGGGCACGCTGGCAGCATGACACAACAGCAGACCGGCCTCATGGTGCTGCGGGTGTGGACCGAGGAGGGCTCGACCGAGCCGCTCCGGGTCGATGTCCGCCAGACCTACGACCTGTCGCGCGGGTTCCGCCGCCCCCTGACGCTCACCGATATCGACCTGGTCTTGGCCGCCGTGCGCACCTTCCTGGAGACCGGCCGAGCTGTCGGCGCTGCGAGCGGCAACGGGGGCGGGTGACCGGTCGGCCGGACGGCGTCACGCGACCGTCACGCCGTGGTCACGTGACCGCGTCACCATCGGAACGGAACCTGCCGCTGAGAGCCAGCCGGTCCCACGACCGCTCGCAGGTCCACAGAGAGCGTGCTATGCGCATCGGTGTGAGCATCTTCCTGATCGCCGTCGGGGCCATCCTGCGGTTCGCGCTGGAGACCTCGGTCGAGGGCATCGACCTCGCCATGACCGGCGTGATCCTGATGGTGGTCGGTATCGTCGGGCTGCTGGTCTCGGTGGCCTTCTGGAGCAGTCTCAGTCCCTCACGCCGCCGGGCGAACATCGCCAGCAGCGAGGTGGTGCACGAGATCGAGACCATCTCGACCCGTGAGCCGGAGATCGTCTGATCGCCCCGCGTGGTCAACCGCGTACGCAACCGACCTCGCTCACCGACCTCCCGCACCGACCTACGCCGAGGGCACGAACCGTGACAGACCGGTCCGCAGACAACCGTCCCGGCGAGCCCGGCGCCCTCCTGGCGCCGTCGTCGGCGACCAGGCCCCTGGTCGTCCTCGAGGAGCGTCCGGCGGCACCGTCGGTCGTTCGCCCGTGCAGTGTGCAGCTGCCACGCGACCTGCTGGTGCGGCTGGCGGCACTGTCTCGCCAGGTCAGTGACATCCGCCAGGAACACGCCGCGCACCCCGAGCTGTCGCTGCGCCTGGACGAGGTCGCGGCCGATCTGGACGGGCTGATCCAGCGCATCTACGACGAGACCGTCCGGCACCTCGCCGGCCGACGCGGGTGAACGTACTGCCCACGCACCACCATCGACCTGCTCTGGTGTGCGGCATCGGCGTCGACGGGGGAACATGCGAACCTGCATGACATGATGCGTGTCTGCATGCTCAGTAGGGTCTCATGCCGACGGTGCAGATCCGTGATCTCGATGAGGACGTCTACGCCGCGCTGGCGCGGCGAGCAGAGGACGCCGGGATCAGCGTCCCTGAGCTGCTGCGCCGCCACGCAACCCGGCTCGTGGCACGCCCCTTGGTCGAGGAGTGGCTGGCACGGACCGGGCGACGTTCGTCACAGGTCACACGTCAGGAGGTCCTGGACTCCATCGATGAACTATGCGTTCCCCGCGCCAGTCACGCAGATCCTCGACTGCTTGGAGGCTCGTGGTTGACGCCGGGTCCCTGTTCCTGCTCTTGGGCCGAGCCTGGGAGCTCCGGGAGAACGTTCGGGGCCACGACGCGATGTACCGGTGGAAGTGTCGGTGACCTATCCGGACTTCCCGGGGCGTCGTGCGAACGGATGATGGACGATTGGACGAGTCGCCGGGGAACCCTACCGTCACGTGAGGGTAGGGTGCGTCAATGATCGGCTCGGCGCGTCGCGCCCGAGCGCGTACCCATCTCGAGGAGCGGCGTGGCAGTCCAGACCGCCTCAGCACGACTGCATGACCCGCGCTCGATCACGCCGGTCGACCTGGCGGCTGCCGTCGGCCAGAGCCTCGGCTACGTCGAGCGCGCGGCCCGTGCCCGCGCCCGGCGCGTGGCCGCCACCCACGGCGGCGACCCCGTCCCTTGGCGCTCGCGACGCAACCTGGAGCGCCACGTCGCCAACTACCTGGTGGCCGCGTGGTTCGGGGCCGGCGCGACGGGTGTGCACCGCTACCTCGATGTCGGCTGTGGGATCGGGGCGCTGGCGGCCTGGATCGCCGACCGCCTCGACGCCTCGCTGGCCGCCGTCGACACGGACCCGCTCATGCGCACCATCGCGGCGCGCACCGCCCCGGACGCGCAGGTGCTGGAGAGGATCGATCGGGCCCCAACCGCTGATCTCGTGACCGCGCTGGAGGTCGTCGAGCACCTCGCCCGTGGTGACCAGCACCGCTTCGTCGCCACGTTGTTCGCACGCGTGCGTCCCGGCGGTCAGCTGGTGATCTCGACCCCGGACGAGTCGGCCTATCCGTTCGGTGATTCGGGTTACCGGCCCCACGTCGGTTGCCTGGACGCCGCGAGCCTGCACCAGCTGCTGCGTCGGGCCACGGGCCAGCATGTGGAGATCTGGCATCTCGACGGTGGGCCCTTCACCGCTCGACGAGGCCGCCTGCTGGCCGAGTGGGTCGCCAACCACCTGTGGGCCACGATCGCCGCTGGGCCGGTCGAGGCCCTGGTACGGCGCCTGGTACGGCGCACCCGGACCATCCCGAGCGCCCCCACCGCCGACCAGCTCGGCACGATCGTCCTGCGTCCACACTCGGTGGCATCGGAGCCCGCAGGCACCGGCCTGATCGCCCGAGTGACCAAGCCTTTGCCGGACGGACATGAAGCAACACTGACGTAACGGTACGGTGCTGACTCCTGCCCGCACCCAGCTGGGCCCCCGTACCCTGAAGGGCTGGCGATCGGACCAAAACCACGTGGGCGAGCGGGACATCTTCCAGATCGGCGACGTCGCCGAGCGTGTTGGTCTGTCCCTGCGCACCATGCGCTACTACGAGGAAGTCGGCCTGGTCCCCCCCTCGGACCGCAGCCCCGGTGGCTTCCGCCTGTACACCGAGTCCGACATCGCCCAGCTGGAGCTGATCAAGCAACTCAAGCCGCTGGGGTTCAGCCTCGATCAGATGCGCGAGCTGCTCGACCTGCGCCGCCGGCTGCAAGCCGACGACGGCATCAGCAAGCGCGCGCTCGCACAGCTGCGTCGCTACGCCGAAGACGCTCGGGAACGCTGCCACGAGCTGCGCGCGCAGTTGCGTGCCGCCGAGCAGTTGGCGAACCAGCTCGAGGCCGACCTCGACGCTCGTGACCGACAGCAGGTCGGCTGAGGGCCGATGCCGGTCATCGGCTGCCCCACCCGTCCGCATCATGGGCGACCCGGTCAGACGACACATTTGGGCCTGCCTCCCCGCTGCGCCCCGCAGGTCGGTGTACCGGTCCTGTCGGTGATGACCGAGCAGAGCGGGGCACGGACCGCGACGGTGCGCGGCGCCCCGCCTTGTTAGGGTCGGGGCCGACCCCCCGCGCCTTGCGGCGTTCCGTCGGTGACGTCACGGCCGTCGTCGGTGACCACCAGGTCCTCGACCGACGCCCCGTCGGGTGCCGTCAGCTGCACCAGGGCGTCGCCGCCGCTGACGAGGTCGCCGCGCCCCGAGAGCACTCGATGACCACGACCTCGGAGGCCAAGGCCGGCACCGCCAGTGGCACCACCGCCGTGAGGCCAGCCACGAGCAGGACGAGTGGGACGAGGGGTCGGCTCACCGGATCGCTCCCGAACGCGTGCGTCGGTTGGGAGGTGCGCGGCCTGGTGGATGGGCTCGGCCGGATCGAGAACCTCGAACCGGACCGGCGCGGTGGGATGCTGCTGTCGTCGACCGACCGGGGCCGGATCGAGCGGCTGCTGCCGGACGGGTCGGTCGAGGTCGCGTTCGAGGGGGTGCCCGCTCCCGGTGGGCTGCGGGTCATCGCTGGCGTGCTGTTCGCCAACACCGGCGACAGCCTCCAGGCCGGCTTGCTCGGTAGCACCGACGGGACCATCCAGAGGATCGAGTTGGGCAGCGGGGCGCGCGAGACGTGGGCTGATGGCCTCACGATGCCCAACGGCTTGGTGTTCGCGGCGGACGGGCGGGCGTTCACCAGCCGCACCATCGGGGTCGATGCGGCCGTCACGATGGTCCCGCCGGACCCACCCCGCGAGCCGCAGCGGTGGGCTGAGATCCGCGATACGAACGGGCTGGCGATCGACGCGGCGCAGGAGTGGCTGTACGCGTCGACCACCTTCGACCCGCTGGCGCCAGTGCACCGCGTCCGGCTCGACGACCCCACCGCCATCGAACTCGTCGCCAACCTCACGACCGTCGGCACCCCCGTGATCAAGGGTCTCGACGATCTCACCATCGACGGGGCAGACGTGCTCTACATCACTGCCAACGGCAGCGGCGAGGTGCTGCGCCTGGATCCGGCCTCCGATGCAACCGACGGCCCGTCACGGGAGCCTGACCCCGGAACGCTGCCGACGACCGGTGGCGGACCCGCGGTGGCGGCGCTCCTCGCGCTGATCGCCGCGTGGGTCGGCCCCGTCCGGCACTCCTGACGCCGGATGCGGTGTGTCGGCGGACGCCACGCCATGCTTGCATCGCCAGACGTGCGTCCGTCGCCGTCGCCAGGAGCCAGGGAGATGCCCCCGCCGATCGAGGAGCTGGCCTGGGCCGAGACACCGATGGGAGTGATCAGTCTGCGGCGGCGGTGGGAGGCGTCACGGCAGGTGGACGTGTACGAGGTCAAGCTCGACGACGAGTTCCTGATGTCGAGCCTGTTCACGGTCGCCGAGGAGGCACTGGCGCATCTGACGCTCCAGGCGGTGTCCGGCACGGATCTCGATGTTGTCGTCGGTGGCCTGGGGTTGGGCTACACCGCTCGGGCGGTGCTGGAGGACGACCGCGTGCGGTCGTTGACGGTCATCGAGGCGCTGGCGGAGGTCATCGCCTGGCACGATCGCGGACTGCTGCCCGACGCCCAGGTGCTGACGTCGGATCCACGGGTCCGCGTGGTCCACGGCGACTTCTTCACGATGGTGGACGACGACCGCCTTCTGGGTGCCGACGGACCTGCTCCGCTCGTCGACGCCGTCCTGTTGGACATCGACCACACCCCCCGCAACGTCCTGGCGCCGAGCCATGCCGGCTTCTACACGGTGGCCGGGCTGAAGCGGCTGACCCGCCACCTCCGCCCAGGTGGAGCCTTCGGGCTGTGGTCCGACGACCCGCCTGACGAGGACTTCGAGCGGCGCCTGACGGCGGCGTTCGCGGACGTCGAGGCGCACGTGGTGCGCTTCCCCAACTTCTACACCGCGAGCGAGTCCGCCAGCACGGTGTACGTGGCTCGGCGGTAGCGGCACGCCGCCCCCGGCGCCGGTGGGTGCCGTACCCTCGCGTGACGGCAGATCTGCCATCGGGCCGCTCGCGGCCTGTTCGGCGGCTGCGATGTCCTCTCATCCGAACTGGAGTCCGATGATGTCCGACGCGCGCGTGCTGGCCGAGGCCGGTCGGCGCCGGACGTTCGCGATCATCTCGCACCCCGACGCTGGCAAGACCACGCTCACCGAGAAGTTCCTGCTGTACGCCGGGGCGGTCGAGGAGGCCGGGGCCGTGCGCTCGCGCAAGGTCGCGCGCACGGCACGGTCGGACTGGATGGAGCTGGAGAAGCAGCGGGGGATCTCGATCTCGTCGGCCGTGTTGCGCTTCGACCACGAAGGCGTGGTGTTCAACCTGCTGGACACGCCAGGGCACCGTGACTTCTCGGAGGACACCTACCGGGTGCTGTCCGGGGTCGATGCTGCGGTGATGGTGCTGGACGCGGCGGGAGGGGTGGAGGCCCAGACCGAGAAGCTGTTCGCGGTGTGCCGGCAGCGCGGGACGCCGGTCATCACGTTCGTGAACAAGATGGACCGCCCGTCACCCGAGCCGCTGGCGATCCTCGACGACATCGAGGCCACGCTGGGCATCGATGCGCACCCCGTGACCTGGCCGGTCAAGCCGGGCAACGAGTTCCTGGGCGTCGTGGACCGACGCGATCAGACCTTCCACCGCTACACGACGGTGGCGCACGGATCGACCCGGGCGGCCCACGAGCTCGCGGAGTGGCCCGCGGACGTCCCCGGTGCGCGCCAGGCCGACGACGAACTCGAGCTGCTGGCGGCTCTGGGCAAGGACCACGACCGCAAGCGGTTCTTGGCGGGCGAGTCGACGCCGGTGTTCTTCGGTTCGGCGCTGTCGAATTTCGGCGTGCCTGTGCTGCTCGACGCGATCGAGCGGTTGGCTCCGCCGCCCGAGCCACGCGCCGATGTCGAGGGGCGTCGCCGTGCGCTCGATGCTCCGTTCTCGGGGTTCGTGTTCAAGGTCCAGGCCAACATGGACCCGCGCCACCGCGACCGGATCGCGTTCGTTCGGGTGTGCTCAGGGCGCTTCGAGCGGGGCACGACGCTGGAGTGCGCGCGGACGGGCAAGCGGCAGGCCGCCAAGTACGCCCACCAGGTGTTCGGCCAGGAACGCATCACCGTCGAGGAGGCCTTCCCTGGCGACGTGGTCGGTCTGGTCAACGCGGCGGATCTGGCGATCGGCGACTCGCTGTACGAAGCCGAGCCAGTCGTCTTCCCACCGCTGCCCACGTTCACCCCCGAGCATTTCCGCCTGGCTACGCCCGTCGACCGGTCGCGGGTCAAGCAGTTCCGCCGCGGGCTCGAGCAGCTCGACCAGGAGGGTGTGGTCCAGGTGCTGCGCGACGAGGACCTCGGCGACGTCGAGCCGATCCTGGCCGCGGTCGGCGCGCTGCAGTTCGACGTGGCGGAGTTCCGGATGCAGCACGAGTTCAACGCCCCGCTGCGGCTGCGCCCCGCCGCGTACCGAGAAGCTCGCCGCACCGACGAGGACTCGGTCGAGGCCCTGACGCGGATGCGCGACGTTGGGATCTACCGGCGCGCGGACGGTACGCCGATGGCGCTCTTCCGTGACCGCTGGCAACTCCAGCAGGTCGAGGCCGACCATCCCGAGCTCACCTTCGACACCATCGTCACCTCCTGATCCGGGGCCCCGTGAGGGCGCCACGACCCGGGTCACCTCGGCGCGTTCCGACCTCTCGTCCCTTCGGCCTAGGTCGAACGATGGCCAACCTTCCGGGCCGAGCACCGGAACACGCGGGTGGTAGCGAACGGCGAGGCTCGCGGTACGAGAGGGGCCGGGCCGCAGCCGGCCCGAACGGAGACGGGCGAGCGCGGGACGGGCGCGATGGGCGGCCCTCGCTGCGACCTGAGAGCGAGGCGGTGTGGGGAGACAACCTTCAGACCCTTCCGCACCGGTGACGAGGCGCGACGGTCTCGGGCCGTCGGCGATGCGAGCGTGAGCGTCGTCAGCGCAGGCGCCGAACGGGCCGGACGGTTCCTCGAGTCGTCCGGTCAGCTGTTCGCTCTCGCCGCCGACGTCACGGTGCGCATCCCCCGCCGGCCCTGGCGCCTGCGGGCCGTCGCCGAGCAGACGTGGTTCATCGCGTCGGTGACGCTGCTGCCCGCCGTGCTGCTGACGCTGTCGTTCGGGCTGGTCATCGGCCTGCAGGTCTACAACGTCACCCGCCAGATCGGCGCCGAGTCGGCGCAGGGGGCGGCGATGGTGCTGGCCATCGTGCGTGAGGCGGGGCCGCTCGGCACGACCTTCATGATGGCGGCCGCTGGGGGGACCGCGATCACCGCGGACCTCGGCAGCCGCAAGGTCCGCGAGGAGATCGACGCGCTCCAGGTCATGGGCGTGGACCCGATCGGGTTGCTGGTGGTCCCGCGGGTGCTCGGGGCGAGCATCGCGACGATGCTGCTGACCGGCATCGTCATCGCCGGCGGTCTCGTCGGCGGGTTCTTCTACGCCGTGGTCCTCAAGGGCTCCAACGCCGGCGCGTACCTCGACGGGTTCTCGACGCTGGCCCAGCTCTCCGACCTGTACCTCGCCCTCGTCAAGGCGTTCGTGTTCGGCCTCGTCGCGGCGATCGTGGCCGCGTGGAAGGGCCTCTACGCCGAGGGCGGCCCGGCGGGCGTCGGGCTGGCGGTGAACCGTAGCGTCGTGTTCACGCTGCTGTCCCTGGTCGTGGTCAACATGATCCTGACCTTCGGGTACCTGTCCATCGTCACCAACCCCTTCCGCTGATGTCGACCTCCGAGAGAGCGCCAGCGTCGCTGCGGGAGGTCCTCGGCCCGGCCCTCCTCCCCGTGCGGATCACCGCCTCGTTCGTGCTCTTCTCGGTCCGGGCCCTCAGCCAGGTCGTGCCGGCTCTGCGTCACCGCGCCCAGATCGTCGAGCAGGTCAACGCCATCGCGGTCGGCACGGGGGCGTTCCTGCTCGGGGCGGGTGCGGTCATGGTGATGATCTTCATGACCGCGGTCCTCGGCATCCAGGTCGCGCTCGAGGCGACCGAGGGCCTCGAGCTGATCGGCGCCGAGGCGCTGATCGGGTTCGTGGCGGCCTACGCCAACATCCGCGAGGTCGCCCCGCTGGGTGCCGGGATGATCTTCGCGGCGCAGATCGGGGCGCAGTTCACCGCAGAGCTCGGGGCGCAGCGCATCTCGGAGGAGATCGACGCGCTCGAGGTCATGGGGTTACGCAGCCTGCGCTACCTCGTCTCGACGCGGCTGCTGGCCGCGTACATCACGGTGCTGCCCCTGTACGCCATCGGCGTGTACATCCAACTGCTGACGACACGGTTGACTGCGGTGCACCTGTTCGACGTCTCGCCGGGGATCTACGACCAGTACTTCGAGCTGTACCTGCCGCGCCAGGACGTGCTGTTCAGCCTCGCCAAGGTGCTCGTCTTCATCACCCTGGTCACGTTCATCCACTGCTACTACGGCTTCTACGCCCGCGGCGGACCCGAGGACGTCGGCCGGGGCGTCGGCCGCGCCGTCCGCCTGTCGGTCACGCTGATCTTCGTCACGAATTTCTTCCTGTCCGTGCTGTTCTTCAGCGGGACCAGCTCGGTGAGGTTGTCAGGATGAGCGGCGGACCCGACCTGACGGCGGCAGCAGCCGAGCCCGGCCGCGTCCTACGCGTGAGCGCCGGGCTCGTCGCGGTCGCCATCGCGGTCTTCCTGGTGCGCACCCTGACGGCGAACCCGCTCGGCCCCATCGTGCATGCCGACTTCGACCGCGCTGGCCTCAACGTCCGCGCGGGCGACGAGGTGCGCGTCCGCGGCGTGCCCGTCGGCGAGATCCGGGCCATCCGGGTGGACCCCAGCGACCTGTCCGCCCGCTACGAGCTGGTGCTCGATCCCGGCACGAGCATCGCCGCGGACAGCGGGGCGCGCGTCGTGCCCAAGACGCTGCTCGGCGACAAGTACATCGAGCTCGATGCGGCCGCGCCCGGTGAGCCCGTGCTCGCCGACGGGGCGCTCATCCCGCGCGAACGCACCGAGCCGGTCGCCGAGCTCGAGGAGGTGCTCGACGAGATCGGCACCCTCATCGGCTCGATCGACGCCGCCGCTCTGGGTGGAGCGCTGAACGCGGTCGCGTACGGCCTGGGAGACGGCACCTCGCTGCGGTCCGCCACAGCGGGGCTCGGGGCGGCCGCCGACGTCACCGCCTCATCGCGCGACGACCTGCACCGCCTTCTGGACGATCTGCCCGACGTGGCGACGACCTTCGCGGAGCGCGCCGAGGACGTCACCATCATGGCCGAGGGCTTCTCCCAGGTGCTCGCGACCATCGACGAGCACCAGACCGACCTCACCGTGGCGTTGCAGCGCAACGCCGACCTGCTCGCCGACGCGCGCACGCTCGTCGAGGACCCGCGCCTCGCGCGGACCGTCCGCGACGGCCTCGTCGTGCTCGACATCGTCACACAGCATCCGGGACGCATAGCCGCGTACCTGCGCGCCTTCCCCGTCTACCTCGAGGGACTGGTCAGCGCCACCTTCATCGACCACCTGTACGCCCAGGTCGCGCACACCTTCGTGGTTCTGCCCCACCTCGACGGACACGGCGGCGACGACGACGGCGGACGTGAGGCGGGGCCACACGTGGTCATCAAGACGCCGCCGCCGGAGGACCAGCCGGGCGGAGGCGCCCCGTGAGGCTCGCGATCCGTCTGGCCCTCCTGACCATCGTCGGCCTCGGCTGCCTCGCGTGGGTCGCCGTCAGCGTGGGGCAGCTCGGCGGGCCCGGCGGGATGTTCGCTTCCACGTACCCGATCACGATGGACCTGCGCGACGCGACCGGACTGCTCCCCGGCGACGCCGTGCGCCTCGCCGGGGTCGCGATCGGTCGGGTCAGCGACGTGCGCGTCCACGAGGGCAAGGCACGGGTCATGCTCGCGATCGACGAGGCGCATGCTGTCCCCGATGACGCCACGCTGCGGCTGCGCTGGCGGAGCGTCCTCGGCCAGCGCTTCGTGGACGTGGTGCCACCGGACGACGCCGTTCCCGACGGCCCGCGTCTCGCCGCGGGTGACCACGTACCGATCGAACGCACCGGCGAGACCGCTGACCTGTCGGAGCTGCTCAACGAGGCCGAGCCCGTCCTCGGCAGCCTCGACACCGAGGCGCTCAACCGGGTGACGGCAACGCTCGCGGGCGTGCTCGAGGGGCGCGAACGCGAGGTCGGCGAGGCGATCGAGGCCTCCTCGTTGCTGCTCGACCAGCTCGCAGGCCGCGCGGACCGAATCGGCGACATCGTGAGCGGCTTCGCGGAGGTGATGGACGGGCTGGCCGAGCGCGACGACGAGATCGAGGCGGCGCTCGACTCACTCGCCGAGGTGGCGAAGGACATCGGCGGCCAACGCGAGGACCTCGGCCGCGCCATCGCCGAGGCGGGGCGCTTCTCCGACACGTTCGCGACCGTGCTGGAGGCCAACCGGGAGGACCTCCCGGTCGTGGTCGACCAGGTCGGACAGGTCGCCGGGACGCTCGCTGGCGAGGAGCACGCTCTGTCGGAGGGACTGCGCACCCTGGCCTGGACGTCGGCGGGACTGATCCGGGCGACGAACCACGGCGACTGGATCCAGGTGTACGGCCGCGGCTTCGGCGTCATCAACACCTTCACGCCCGAGCCGCGCGTCGGCCCCGACTACGGCGATGCTGGCCCCGACGACACCGACGCGCCCGAGCCCCTGCTCGGCCAGCCGCGCATCCCCGCGCCGGATGTCCCGAGGCTTCAGGTCGGCCCCCTCACGCTCAACCCCGGTGGTGACGATCCCGAGGGATCGTCCGGCCTCGAGCTGCTGCTCCACCCGTTGAGGGGGCAGCGGTGACCGACCTCGACCTGCGCCGCGCGGGCGCCATCGGCCTGCTCGTCACCGCCGTGCTGACGGCGATCACGGTCAGCTTCGGCGGTCTGCGCCTGTTCGAGTCGCGCTGGGACCTGACCGCCGAGTTCACGGACGGCGCGGGCCTCACGGTGGGCTCGCCGGTGCGGGTCGCGGGTGTCCGCGTGGGACAGGTCGAGGCGATCGAGCGCATCCCCGAGGCCGGCACGGTGCAGGTCGCGATGTCCATCGACTCCGACGTCGGCATCTCGCAGGCGGCGACGGCGTCGATCCGCCTCCGGAGCCTGCTGGGCGCCAAGTACGTGGCCATCTCCGACCCTGCACAGGGGCCGCGGCTCGCCGACGGCGGCCTCGTGCCGTTGAGCCGGACCGAGACCCCGGTGGACATCGACCAGCTGCTGCAGACCCTCGGCCGCAGCGCGCAACCCATCGACACGGACGCCATCAACCGCTTCGTGTCCGCGTTCGCGAGCGGGCTCGAGGGCCACGGCGACCAGCTGGGTGCGCTCATCGAGGACATCGGGGCGCTCGCCGAGGTCCTCGCCGAGCGGTCCCAGGACCTCGACCGGCTGATGGAGACCTCGGAGCAGCTGCTGGCGGCCGTGGACAGCCGACGCGACGAGCTCGCCGGCAGCGTCGAGGACCTCGCGGTGGTGTTCGGGGCGCTCGAGGAACGGCGGGCCGACCTCGAGGGTCTGGTGGAGGGCATCCGCGGTCTCGACGAGCACCTCACCCCGCTCCTGGACGAGAACGAGGACGCGCTCGCCACCGCGCTCGGTGACCTGCGCACGGTCGTGACCGTGCTCGACGAGCAGCGTGGCCGCATCGACCTCGCGCTCGACCAGCTACCCGTCCTCGCGCGCCGCTTCACCGACCTGACCGACGACGGACCGTGGATCAACGTGTTCTTCGTCGGCATCGTCCCGTTCCCCTACCCCTCCCAGCCGGTCCTCGTCGGCGACGAGGGCGGGTTGCCGAACTTCTGGCTGGACGACCCCGGCGTCACGCCGGACACGGAGGTCGGGGGCACGCGCCTGGAGTGGCACGACCCCGAAGGGCCGCCGCCACCGGAGGACTACCCCGGATGAGCGCGCTGAACCCTCGTCTGATCGCGACCCTCGTGGCCGCCGCGGTCGCGTCCCTGCTGCTCCTGACGCAGGGCGCCGACGGGGCCGACCCGCTGCGCCCCGACCGCCTCGAGGTCGTGCTCGAGCTGCCACGCGCCATCGGGCTCTACGTAGGCGACGAGGTCCGGGTCGACGGTGTGGCCGCCGGCGAGGTCAGCGAGCTGCAGACGCGCCCCGACCACGTCCGCGTCCGGCTGACGCTGCACGATGTGGCACTGGCCGCTGATGCCCGTGCCACGGTCGGCCTGGCGTCGCTGATCGGCGAGCGCTACGTCGAGATCGGGCCCGCGTGGACGGGTGAGGGGCCGCGGCTCGAGGATGGCGCGACGCTGTCGGGGGACGCCGTCGCGGTGCCCCTCGAGCTGTCCGAGGTGCTCACCGAGGTCGACCGAGTGGCCGGCGAGATCGACGCCGACGCGATGGCGAGGCTGGTCGGCGAGTTCGCCGACGCGCTGCGGGGACGCAGCGACGTCATCGCGCGGGGCGTCGAGGACCTCGCGCGCGTCAGCCAGGTCGTGTCGTCTCGCGCCGAGGAGCTCGACCACACGTTGGTCGCCCTCGACCGGATCGTGACCGTGCTGGCCGATCGCGACCGGCAGCTGGTCCAGCTCGCCGAGGGCACCGCGGTCGTCTCCGAAGCGCTGCTCGCCCAGGAGGGAGCGCTCGGGGCGGCGATCGAGGGGCTCGACTCCACGCTCGGCGAGCTCGCGCAGTTCATCGAACGCAACGGCGACGTCCTCACCGACATCGTCGAGCGCTTCGCCCGGGTCGGCCACGTCCTCGACGCGCACCGGGACGACTTCGGTGTGGTCGTCGACGAGCTCCCGTTCTTCTCGTACGGCTTCATCCGAGCCATCCAGAACGAGGGCGACCGCTGGTACGTGGTCAACAAGCCGCGCGGGATCCTGTTCCAACCCTACGGCCCACCGCCCAACTCGGGGCCGGGGTCGCCGGAGTGGGAGCCGCTGCCCCGCATCTACCACACCGAGGACTCGCCGGCCCGCCCGCTGGTGCCGTGGGAGCTCGACCTCACCGGGCCGACCGGCCCGGGTCCGCTGCTGCCGTCGCTGCGCATCGGCCCCGACGGCGCCGAGACCCTCGAGGAGGACGCGGACCGTGATCACGCCCCGGGCGACGACGACCCCTACGACGGGAAGGAGTCACCATGAGCGTGACGACGCTGCGTCGGCTCATCGCGGGCGCGCTGATGACGATCGTGGCGATCGCTGCCACCGTGTGGTGGTCATCGAGCCGCGAGCCCACGACGACCTACCACGCGCTTTTCGCCGACGCGTCCGAGCTCGTCCCGCGTCACGACGTGCGCATCAACGACGTCGTGGTTGGGGCCGTCGACGAGGTCGCGCTCGACGGCCTCGCGGCGCGGGTCACCTTCCACGTTGACGCCGGGATCGATCTCCCCGCCGCGTCGCACGCCACCATCCGCCAGGCCAGCCTGCTCGGTGACCGGTTCGTGGAGCTGGTCCCTGAGGGAGAGGGCCAGCTCCAGGCCGGTACGACCATCCCGCTCGAGCGCACCCGTCGGGCCAGCGACCTCGAGACCATCGTCTCGTCGGGCTCGGTGTTCGCGTCGTCGCTGGGGACCGACACCCTGAACCGGATGCTCCACGCGGCGGACGAGGCGTTCGGATCCGACCCCGACGCCTTGGGCCGGCTCATCGACCGCGGCGGAGAGGCGGCACGGGCCTACCTCGAGGTCGGCGCCGACCTCGATGCGACGATCGATCGTCTCGCTGACCTCGCCGTCGCCTACGCCCCGCGGACCCAACGCCTCGCCGACGCGGTAGACCGCGCCGTCGGCGGGCTTGACACGCTGGCCAGCCACGGTGACGACCTCGCGCGCTTCACGACCGAGCTGAGCGCGATGACCAGCGCTGTCTCCGAGGTGCTCGAGCACAACGAGGCAGCTCTGCTGACGTTCGGGACACAGCTGCGTCAGGTCTTGGGCGAGGCGGTTGAGACCCTCCCCGAGATCGCTCGCGGCACGCAGGCCCTGTACGACTTCAACGCGTCCTGGGCCTGCATCGTTGACGGCCACTACCTCAACCAGGCGTTCGTTCTCATCCCGGAGGCCGCCAGCATCGACTACGGGCCGGGCCACTGTGACCCCGAGGAGGGCAGCACCGGCCGCGACATGGGTGGGCAGTGGGCCGTCCCGTTCGACGACCCGCCCCGCCCGCTGCACTCACCGAGCCCCGGCCCGCCGACCGAGTCGCCCTCACCGGGAGGTCGGCCGTGAAGCTGCGCTGGAGGAGCCTGGTCAACCTCGCCGTCGTGGTCGCGCTCGGTGTCGTCGCGGTCGGATGGATGGCGGTCGACCTCGTGGAGGTCGGACCCTTCAGCGACGACCCCGTCACCGTGACCGTTGCGCTGCCGGAGACGGGCGGGGCGCTACCCGGCGCCGAGGTCACCTACCTCGGCGTGCGCATCGGCTCGGTCGAGCAGGCCACCGTCGCCGACGACGGGGTTGAGCTCACCCTGGCGGTCGCACCCGACGGTCCGGTCGCCCGGGACCTGCGCGCCGACGTGCGGCAGAAGACCTCGCTCGGCGAGCCCTACGTGGACCTATCGCCGGTGGAGCCGGGCGCGCCGACGGTGGCACGCGACGAGCTGGCCGGGACCCACATCCCCGCCGACCGGACCTCGGTACCCCCGGAGCTGGGCGACCTGCTGCGCCGCGCCGACCGGCTCTTCGGGGCGATCGACCCCGACGACCTGCAGGTCGTCGCCGACGCGGGTGCGGAGCTGGCGGACCGGGAGGGCGAGCTGCGGACCATCTTCGAGGGTGTGGGCGATCTCGGGTCGGTCCTCGAGTCACGACGCGACGAGTACGCCCACCTGCTGTCCTCGGCTGCTGGGCTCACCGCCACGCTGCGCAGCCACCGCGACGCCCTGGAGCGTGCGCTCGCTGGCGGGGCCGACCTGGCCACCGTCCTCGCGGAGCACCGCCAGGCGCTCGGGGATGGCTTGTCCGCGGCGGCACGGCTCGGTGCCTCCGGATCGGATCTGCTCGCCGCCATCGAGGACGACATCGACGGGCTGCTCGCCGGCCTCGACGCCAGCACCCACACCCTCGCGGTCCGGCCGACCAAGGTGCACGAGATCCTGATCCACACGCCCGACATGGTGGCCCTGATCGGCAAGACCTTCGATGACAACGCGGCGTGGTCGTCGACGCAGGGACTGAACATCCCCTACTTCCCCACCTACAGCCTGCCGATGACCGGGCACGGGCTGCGCCTGGATAAGATCTACCTGCCCGAGGTGATCCGTCGCGTCGAGTTGGACTTCCGCGACTCCAACCCCTCGTTCCTGCTGAGTCCCGAGGAGTCCGCCGCGCTCGCCCTCGGCGAGCGTGACGCCGACAACCTGCTCGCCGAGGTGATCCACGACCTCGCCACCGCCTGCGCGGACGACCCCGCCCGACGCCACTGCCCGACCCGTGACTAGCGTGGTCGCGCTAGGAGGGCTGTGCGCCACAGTTGCGCACAGGCCTCCTAGAGGACCTGGACGCTGGTGACCTTCGGTGACGGGTCACCCGAGACCGTCACCAGCATCCCGACCCGGACCAGCTGAGGCTCGCCCGGTTCTTCGTCCTCGTTGAGGGAGGCGACCTGTTGGGTGACCACGACCAGGAAGACGATGCGGTCATCGAGGACGCGCTGGACGGTGGGGCCTGCGGTGATCTCCCCGAGGCTGACGCGGCGGGCGGAGCGGACGTCGTCGATGAAGTCGGGCCCCATGGCGGCGCGGAACTCGTCGACGAAACCGGCGTCCCCGAACGACAGGATCCGGGTGACGTCGTCCTCCACCCGCCGGAAGTCGAAGGTCGTGACGGCGACGGCGAACTCCTCGACGAGGTCGACGCTGGCGGGCGGGGCGTCGGGAAGCTCGGCCGGCCCGCTGACCAGGGCGACGGCCTCGACGGTGACGACGCCGGCGAGGACGAGGATCACCGCGGCGGCGGCGAGGGGGTGGCGGACGAGGCGGGCGATCACCGCCGCACCGTAACCCGTCGCGTGCTCGTGCTCTGGACCATCTCCGGTGTCCTGGCGGTCGTGGCTGCGCTCCTCGGCGTGCTCCTGCTACGACAGCCACCCAGCGAGGTCGAGCGGCGCGACGAGGTCGCGGCGGTGTCGGAACGGTTCGTGCTCGCGCTCACCAGCTACGACCACGCCGCTCTCGACGAGCAACGTGACGCCGTGCTCGCGCTGGCCACGGGATCGTTCGCCGACGACTACGCCGAGACGTTCGGCGCGGCGGAGCTGCGCACCGCGCTGATCGAGACCGAGTCGGTCGCGCGGGGCGAGGTCGCGGTAGGGCCGCTGCTGGCGACCCTCGAGGACACGCGGGCGCGGACCTTCACGGTCGTGGAGCAGACGGTGCGGTCCAACGAGGTCGATGGACCCCAGACCCGCCAGCTTCGTGTCGAGCTGACGTTGGTGGATACCCCCGACGGCTGGCGCGTCGACGCCGTCGCGGTCACCTGAACGGAGCCTTGTGAGGGTGAGGATCCGTCGGTGTGCCGCTCTGCTCGGCGATGACCGACAGAACCGCGGCGGGATCCTCGCCTTCGAGCGGCGCCGCGAGCGACACGTCGGCGAGGTCCGCGCACACGGTGCCGGCGTGCCAACCCTCGGCGTCGGTCGCGGATGGGGCGAACGCGCGCATCTCGGGGAACGCCGCCGCGGCGGCCGCCCGCGTGGCTTCTTCGCGGGCGGCGAGCAGGGGCACGAGGGCGGTCGAGGTGTCCGCGCCGGCAGCGGTCACGGTCGCTTCGACCGTGGCCCGCAGCCGCTGGGCGATGCGCACCGCGAACGCGACCAGGAAGGAGCGCCGGAACCGGCGGGTACGGCTGCGGCCGTCACGGTCGCGCTTGGGCCCCGCGCGACGCAACGCCGCGGTCGCCTGGACCAGCAGCGAGGTGTACAGCTCGTCGACCGCGTCGAGCTCGCCGTCGAAGCCGAACACGGTCGCGAATCCCAGCTCCTTGGACCACACGGCGGAGCAGCCGTTCGCGTCCGCGATGCCGTGGAGGAGCGCCGCCTTCGCGTCGGTGTAGGGATCGTCGACGCCCACGCGGCGTCCGACGGGTCGCTCCTCGTCGCGGCCACCGTCGGCGAGCACCGCACGGTCGATGCGGTGGCGGGCCATCAGCTCCTGGGCCTTGGCCGTGAACGCATCGGCTTCGGCCTCGAAGGTGGTCGCCTCGGCCTTGGCCAGCAGCGCCCGGACCTTCGCGAGCACGCTCGTCGGCATCGATCCGAGTGCGACCGGCGACGTCCGGCTCCACGCGGATGGTGGATCGACGAGCCGAGGGAGCGACGGCAGACGCTCGAGCACCGCGAGGACCGCACCGCCGTGAGAACGGTCACCTCCCAAGAGTCGTCGAGCTGCACGAGGTAAGGGCGGTAGGGGTCCCACCATCGGGCGGCCTCGAGGTCGTCGAGCGAAGTCCTGCCGTTCCATCAACGCCGCGGCGGCGGCGCGGCGCTCGTCGGGAGCACCGGGACCGGGCGGTGGCGGCACGGGGACCTCGGCATCGGCTCGGGGCGCAGCCTACGAGTCGTTCCGCCTACCTGGAACGCGGCGCCGAGGTTGACGGGGTGTGGCGCGGTGGCGTTGACTGCGTGACCTGACACGGGCGTCAGGTTCATCGGAGTCGAGGCGTGACCGAGGTCGTGGGCACCTTCGTGGGGCGCTGGTACGTCACGCTGCTCGGCGCGGTCTTCGTGTGGCGCGCGGTCCGCGACCTCGGCTGGCGACGGACGCTGCTCTACCTCGGGCTCGCGGTGGGAGTCGGGGCGCTGGCCGAGAACGGGTCGGTGCACCTCGGCATCCCCTACACCAGCTACGAGTTCGCCCCCGAGCTGCGGGGCGAGGAGCTGTTCATCGGCGACGCCCCGCTCATGGTGGCGCTGTCGTACGCGTTCATGGGCTACTTCGCCTACGCGAGCGGGCGCCTTCTGGCGAGTGGGCCGTGGCGCACGCGCGGACGGAAGGTCTGGCACGAGTACCTGCTCGGCGTGATGCTCGCCGTCTGGGCCATCTGGCTGTTCGACCCTATCGCCCGGCTCGGCGACCGCTGGTTCCTCGGCGAGGTGTTCGCCTACGACGGGCCAGGCTTCTGGTTCGGCCTGCCGCTGGCGAGCCAGCTCGGGTTCACGCTCACCTCCGCGATCCTGGTCGGGATGCTGACGTGGCTCGGCCGCGACCAGGAGGACCGCCCCGTCGCCAGCTGGATCGATCACCCCCACGTGATCGCGCTGGTCACCTACCACGCGCAACTGCTGTGGCTCGGCATCACCGCGATCGTGCTCGACGAGACCGAGCTGGGCGGGGCGGCGCTGCTGATGTGGGTGCCCGCTGCGGCGGTGACCGCGGTGACGTGGAGCAACCTGCGCGCGGCGCGCCCTGCCCGCGCCGTCGGGCAGGATGCGGGCTGACGGAGGACGCCGTGGACACCTGGGACCAGCTCTACATCGGCGGACGCTGGACCACCCCGGCGACCGACGCGACGATCGACGTGGTCTCGCCCCACGACGGTCGCCCCGTCGGCCGCACGCCCCACGCCGCGACCGAGGACGTCGACGCTGCCGTCGCCGCCGCGAGGGAGGCGTTCGACCACGGGCCCTGGCCGCGCCTGCACCCCAAGGAACGCGTGGCGCTGCTGCGCAGCTTCGCGGACCGCTACCTCGCGGGACAGCAGGAGATGGCCGACCTCATCACCGCCGAGATCGGCTCGCCGATCGCGTTCTCGCGCATCGGTCAGGCGTGGGCGGGATGGGCGCTGATCGACACGACGCTCCAGGTCGCTGACGAGGTGACGTGGGAGGAGGACCGCGACAGCATCATCGGCACCCCCGCGCTGGTCCGGCGCGAGCCGGTCGGAGTCGTGGCCGCGATCGCCCCGTGGAACATCCCGCAGATCACCATCCTCTCCAAGCTCGCCCCGGCGCTCGTCGCGGGCTGCACGGTGGTCGTCAAGCCCGCGGCGGAGTCCCCTATCGACGGGCTGCTGATGGCGCGCTGGCTCGAGGAGGCCGAGCTACCCGAAGGCGTCGTCAGCGTCATCCCGGCAGGGGGCGACGTGGGCGAGCACCTCGTACGCCACCCCGACGTCGACAAGGTGGCCTTCACCGGCTCGACCGCGGTGGGGCGGCGCATCGGCGCGATCTGCGGCGAGCAGCTCAAGCGGGTCAGCCTGGAGCTGGGCGGCAAGTCCGCCGCGATCGTCCTCGAGGACGTCGAGCTCGACGCGGTGCTGCCCGCGCTGCGGTTCGCCTGCTTCGTCAACAGCGGCCAGGCTTGCGCTGCTCAGACCCGCGTCCTGGCGCCCCGCTCGCGCTACACCGAGGTGACCGAGGCCATCGCCGCCGCAACGCAGAGCCTCGTGGTCGGCGATCCCACCGATGAGGCGACGGAGGTCGGTCCGATGGTCTCGCGCCGCCAGCAGGAGCGCGTGCGCGGCTACATCCGGCTCGGCCTCGACGAGGGCGCCACCATCGCCACCGGCGGACCGGATGTCCCCGACGGGCTCGAGCACGGCTGCTACGTGCATCCGACCGTGTTCGTCGACGTCGACAACCGCATGCGCATCGCGCGTGAGGAGATCTTCGGGCCGGTCCTGGTGGTCATCCCCTACGACGACGAGGACGATGCGGTCGCGATCGCCAACGACTCCGAGTACGGCCTGGCCGGGTCGGTGTGGACCGCGGACGAGGCCCACGGTCTCGAGGTCGCGCGCCGCATCCGCACCGGGACGGTGGGGATCAACAAGTACGCGCCGGACTTCCGCTCGCCGTTCGGCGGGTTCAAGGCCAGCGGCATCGGCCGCGAGTACGGCCGCGAGGGGATCGAGGAGTACCTGGAGGTGCAGTCGGTTGCCCGCTGAGGACATCACCGGCGACCTCGTCGGGCGGGGCGTGCTCGACAACCGCGCCGACACGGTCGCGGGCCTGATCGACCAGCGCGCGGGCGAGAACGCCGAGGGGCTGCGGTTCGAAGGTGCGAGCTGGACCTGGGACGAGGTCGTCACCCAGATGCAGCGCCGCGCCACCCTGCTGACCGAGCTCCTCCCGGGCGGAGCGCCCCGCCACTTCGGGGTGCTGCTCGACAACGTCCCCGAGTTCCTGTTCCTGCTCGGAGGCGCGGCGCTATCGGGCGCGGTGCTCGTCGGCCTCAACCCTACGCGACGAGGTGCGGAGCTCGAACGCGACATCCGCCACACGGATTGCGCGCTGGTTCTCACCTCGCCCGACCACGCCCCGCTGCTCGACGGGCTCGACCTCGGCCTCGCGCACGACGCTGTCCGGGATGTCGAGGACGCAGCGTGGCAGGAGGCGATGGCGGGGACGGACCCCGCCGCCCCGGTCCCGGTCACGATCGAGGACCTGCTCCTTCTGCTGTTCACCTCGGGTTCGACGGGTGCCCCGAAGGCGGTCCGCATGACGCAGGGCCGCGCCGCGGCGACCGCCCGGCGCATGTGGTTCTCGCCCGACGACGTCCTGTACTGCGCGATGCCGATGTTCCACGGCAACGCGCTGGTGTCGACCGTGCTCCCGGCCATCGGGTCGGGCGCGACGCTGGTGATGAAGCGCCGCTTCTCCGCCTCCGAGTTCATGGCCGACGTCCGCGCGCACGGCGTCACGTTCTTCTCGACGGTGGGGCGTGCGCTGAGCTACATCCTCGCGGTTCCCGAGACGCCGGAGGACGCGGACAACCGCCTCGGCGTCGTGCTCACGCCCGAGTCCTCGCCCGACGACATGGCGGCGCTGCAGGAGCGCTTCGACTGCTACGCGGTCAGCGGCTACGGCTCGTCCGAGAACGCGGTGATCCTGGCTCCCCAGCCGGGGCTGCCTGAGGGTGCTCTCGGCACGCCGCTCGAGGGGACCGATGCGGCCGTCGTCGATCCCGACACGCTCAGGGAGTGCCCCCGTGCCCGGTTCGACGAGCACGGCCGGATGCTCAACCCCGACGAGGCCATCGGCGAGCTCGTGGGTCGCAACGTCCTGGAGCGCTTCGAGGGCTACTACAACAACCCCGAGGCGGAGGCGTCACGAACGCGCAACGGCTGGTACTGGACCGGCGACCTCGCCTACCGCGACGAGGACGGCGTGTTCTTCTTCGCGGGGCGGACCAACGATTGGCTCAGGGTGGACGGCGAGAACTTCGCCGCTGCACCGGTTGAGCGGGTCCTGAGCCGCTACCCCCACGCCTCCGCCGTGGCCGTCGTCGGCGTTCCCGACGAGCGCACGGTCGACGACCAGGTCCTCGCGATCCTCGAGGTCGACGACCCCACGACCTTCGACCCCCCGTCGTTCGACGCGTTCCTGGACCAACAGCGGGACATGGGCACGAAGTGGTCGCCGCGCTACGTCCGCGTCGTCGCCGAGATGCCGATGACCGCCACGAACAAGATCGACCGGTCCGCTCTGCGTCGGAGCGGCTGGGACGCCGACGATCCCGTCTACTGGCGCCCCGACCGCCGCGGAGCGCTCCAGCGCATGACCGCGACCGAGCGCGAGGAGCTGCGCCGGGTGCGGGCGACGCGCCAGCGCTAGGTCGGCGACCACACCTCGAGCGCCGCACGCGCGGCGTCACGCCTGGGGCAGGAGAAGGGCCCGGTGATGTCGTAGACCTCCGACATGTGGAACGGGATGCGGCGTCACCTGGCCCTGGTCGTCGGGGCGGGTCTGGCTGCCGCCGTGCTCGCTGCCGATCACGTCGCGGTCGACGACCGGCACGTCACCTTCGACGATGACGTCTCCGCCGCCTTCTGGACGGGCCCACCCGACGCCCCGCCCGATTGTGGCTCCGGCTGCTGGTCGTACCGCGTCACGCTGACCGAGCCGGGCTACCGCCTGCGTGCGGCGATCGACCGTCCGCTCATCGGGCAGGTGTGGCAGATCTCGCTGTTCGACCCGGACGGTGCGTTCGTCGGTAGCGCGTCGCCGGGTGTGGACCTGTACTCGGCGGAGGTGATCGATCCCACTCCGACGCTGGGCACCTACATGATCGCCGTCCGTGCGCAGGACGTCACCGAGCCGCGCTACCGCGTCCGCGTCGGACTCGACGCCGATGACCTGCTGCCCGACGAGCGCACGCTCGTGCCGCCGAACCTGCGACCGCTACCGCCGTGGGACTTCTCGTTCCGCTACCCCGTCACCAACGGTCTCCAAGGGGGCGAGTCGGTCGGTCTCGACCTCCCGGCCGGGCGGGTCGCGTGCCACCCGGAGGAGGTGGCCCTCTACCTCGCGGTGCGTTGCATCCGGGTCAGCTACGGCGTCGCCAACGTCGGGTTGGGCCCGCTCGAGCTGGAGGTGGGACCGGGCCAAGCGTTCAGCGACCGGCCGCTGATCCAGCACGTGCGCTACTCCGACGGCGGGCGGATGACACGGGATGCCGGCAACGCCTACTACCACCACAGCCACCTGCACTACCACCACGACCACGCCATCGGGATGGAGCTGTTGAAGGTGGTCGACGAGCAGACCGGCGAACTCGCCCCAGCGGGGGAGCCTCAGCGGAAGGGCTTCGCCCACCGCAACGAGCTGCTGCGTGACTGGACCAGCTTCTACCCGGTCTGGCCCACGGGCAGCTTCGGGCTGCTTCCCGGCTGGGCCGACTACTACGAGTGGGACCGACCCGGCAACTACATCGACTTCGCGCTCAACCAGGACGGCCTGTACGTCGTGCGCATGACCGCCGACCCGGACGGCTACATCCTCGAGAGCGACACCTCGGACAACGTGGCGTACTCGCTGTTCCGCGTGACGTTCGACGAGGTCGAGCACCTCGAGTCGGGGCGAGGTACCGATCCGTGGGATCCGTGCCGCGTCCCGCTCTCCCTCGGACCCGAGTTCGAGGACTCGTTCGTCCTCGACGCACCGCGCCCCGAGGACTGCCCGACCTGACCGGTCCGTTCGCCTCGCCCTCTCCGTGGAAGCTCCAGTGGTAGGGGTGGCGTCGCTGCGCCGACCGCCCTAGGGTGCGACCACGGTCGTAGCTGCCGTGCAGACGGGAGCCGGAGACGGGAGCGGGCGAGTGGCGGACGTCAAGCTCGAGGGCATCACCAAGATCTACCCCGATGGCACCAAGGCCGTGGCCGACCTCGATCTGCACATCCAGGACGGCGAGTTCGTGGTGCTGGTGGGCCCGTCGGGGTGCGGCAAGACCACCGCCCTGCGGATGGTCGCGGGCCTGGAGGAGATCTCGGGCGGGAAGCTGTCCATCGGCGATCGGGTCGTCAACGACGTCGCCCCGAAGGACCGTGACATCGCGATGGTGTTCCAGAACTACGCCCTCTACCCCCACCTCAGCGTCAAGGACAACATCGGCTTCGGCCTCAAGCTGCGCAAGACGCCGCAGGACGAGATCGACCGGCGGGTGAAGGACGCCGCCGAGATCCTGGGCCTCGAGGAGCTGCTGCACCGCCGCCCCAAGGCGCTGTCCGGTGGGCAGCGGCAACGCGTCGCGATGGGACGCGCCATCGTGCGCGAGCCCCAGGCGTTCCTGATGGACGAGCCGCTGTCGAACCTCGACGCCAAGCTGCGGGTGCAGATGCGCGCCGAGATCTCCCGGCTGCAGCGAGACCTGGGAACCACCACCCTCTACGTCACCCACGACCAGGTCGAAGCGATGACGATGGGCGACCGCGTCGCCGTGATGCGCAAGGGTCTGCTCCAGCAGGTGGCGCCGCCTCAGCAGCTGTACGACCAGCCCGTGAACCTGTTCGTGGGCGGGTTCATCGGCTCGCCCGCGATGAACATGATCGAGGCCGCGCTGTCGTTCAAGGGCAACAAGGCGTCGGTCACGTTCGGCGACCAGGAACTTGTCGTGGGCGACGAGGTCCTCGGGAAGCGCCCCGCGCTACGCGACTACGACGGGGCGAGCGTCGTGCTCGGGATCCGTCCCGAGGACATGGACGACGCGGCCCTGGCTGGCAACGTGCCCGAGGGGCGGACGCTGAGGTCGAAGGCCGAGTTGCGTGAGGCGCTCGGCTCCGACGTCCTCGTCCACTTCGGGATCGACGCCCCGCCGGTGCTGACCGAGGACACGAAGGAACTCGCCGAGGATGCCGGAGGGACCGGCACCATGGTCGAGACCGATCTGAGCGGGAAGCGAACCATCTTCGTCGCGCGGTTCCACCCCGATAGCGCCGTCACGGAGGACGGTGAGGTCCGGGTCGCGGTGGACACCGAGCGCCTGCACTTCTTCGACCTTGACAGCGGCGACGCCGTCTGGGACTAGATCAGGCTGGGACTAGATCAGGTAGGAACGAGTGACGGCTCCGTGTGACCCGTCGCGCCGGATGCGAGTGGAGAAGGGAACACCGATGCGAACCAGGTCCGGGCGCTCACGTGCCCTCAAGCTCTCGGCCGCCCTCGCGGCGATCGCGCTGGCCGCGACCGCGTGCGGTGGTGACGACGACGACACGACGGGTGGTGCCGACACCACCACCGGCGACGACGGTCAGGCCGCCGGGGAGTGCCCGACCGAGGGGCTGTCGGGATCCCTCGAGGCCGTGGGCGTCTGGAGCGGCGCGGAGCAGACCAACTTCGAGCTCGTGCTTGGCGGCTTCACCGAGGCGACCGGCGTGGACGTCAGTTTCACGTCGACGGGTGACGACATCAACGCGTTCCTCGGCCCGCGCGTCGAGGGAGGACAGCCGCCGAACGTCGCGGTCCTGCCTCAGCCAGCCCTCATGCAGAGCCTGGCAGCAGACGGCTCGCTCATCGCGCTCGGCGACGAGGCGTCGTCGCAGGTCGCAGCCAACTTCGCCGACGTGTGGTCCGACCTCGGTAGCGTGGATGGGACCCTCTACGGCGTGTGGTTCAAGGCCGCCAACAAGTCGACCGTCTGGTACAACACCTCGCTCTTCTCCGACGCGGGAGTCGAGCCGCCCAGCGACTTCGCCGGGTGGGTCGAGATCGCCGGCACCCTCCAGCAGTTCGGCATCGCCCCGATCTCGGTCGGTGGCGCGGACGGCTGGACGCTCACCGACTGGTTCGAGAACGTCTACCTCAACGTCGCCGGGCCGGACGCCTACGATCAGCTCGTCGCCCACGAGATCCCGTGGACCGATGCCAGCGTGACCTCGGCCTTCGAGACGCTGAACCAGCTGTTCGAGCCCGAAGGGTTCGTCGCCCAGGGCAACGCGGGCGCGCTGCAGGTGGCGTTCCCCGATTCGGTGACGCAGGTGTTCGGCGCCAGCCCGGTCGCGGCGATGGTCTACGAGGGTGACTTCGTCGCCGGTGTCATCAGCGACCAGACGGATGCGGCGGTCGGCGAGGACGCGCTGTTCTTCCCGTTCCCGACGATCGACGGCTCGCCGCCCTCGGTCGTGGGCGGTGGTGACGTAGCGGTGGGCTTCACCGATGACGAGGCCACCCAGGCGCTGCTGTGCTACCTGGCGACAGCGGAAGCGGCCGAGATCTGGGCTGCCGAGGGCGGGTTCGCCTCGCCGAACCAGAACGTCGACACCTCGCTGTACCCCGACGAGGTCAGCCGGCAGCTCGCCGAGCAGCTCACCTCCGCCGAGGTGTTCCGCTTCGACCTGTCGGATTCGGTACCCAGCGAGTTCGGCGGCACCGTCGGCCAGGGCCTGTTCAAACTGTTCCAGGACTACCTAGCCGACCCGGCCTCGTTCGCGGACATCCAGCAGCAGATGGAGGACGCGGCCGCGGCGGCCTACGCCTGATCGCCTGAGGCAAGGAGCGGGTCGTGGCGGGAGCGGACACGCCGACGCGCACCGACGGTGCATCCCGGGCCGGCGTCGACTGGCGCCGGTTCGGGACCACCGCGATCTTCCTACTCCCCGCACTGTTCCTGCTCGGGGTGTGGGTCGTCTACCCCATCTTCTTCTCGGTCGTCCGCAGCCTCTACGGGGCGGGCGCCGACGCCGCGTTCATCGGGGTGGACAACTACAAGGAGATGTTCACCGACGACGTCACCCTGACGGCGCTGAAGAACAACATCATCTGGGTCCTCGTCGCCCCGAGCATCGTCACCGCGTTCGGGCTCGTCTTCGCGGTGCTCGCCGAGCGGGTGTCGTTCGAGCGAGCGTTCAAGATCATCATCTTCATGCCGATGGCGATCTCGTTCCTCGCGGTCGGTGTCATCTTCCGCCTCGTCTACCAGGACAACCCCGACGTCGGACTCGCCAACGCGGTCGTGACATCGGTCAGGGGCCTGTGGGAGTCCACGGGCCAGTACGCCGGTGCGGCGCCGTCGCAGGGCGGCGTCGAGTTGCAGAGCACCAGCGAGGGGGCGCTCGCCACCACCGAGACCGTGCCCGCGGGTTCGACGGTCGAACTCGGGCTGGCACGGCTGCGCCCCGACCGTGTCCCCGACGATGCGGTCGAAGCCGCCGCACCTCCTGGCGCCGGCAACGACGTCATAACGGGCACGGTGTGGCTCGACTTCACGCGCGGGGGTGGTGGTGAAGCCGGCGTGATCGATCCCACCGAGCTGGCGTTGCCGGGTACGACCGTCGAAGCCGTGAGCGAGGGCCGCGTCGTCGCCACGGCCGACACCGACGAGGCCGGCAACTTCACCCTCAGCGGGCTCGACCCGGGGGCCGATTACACGGTCCGCCTCGCCGCGTCCAACTTCCGTGCCGGCGCCGCGGGGTACACCTGGCTCGGTCCGACCCTGGTGACGCCGGCGATCATCGCCGCTTTCGTGTGGATGTGGGCCGGCTTCGCGATGGTGCTCATCAGCGCGGGACTGGCAGCCATCCCCCGGGAGACGCTGGAATCGGCGCGCGTCGACGGCGCCAACGAGTGGCAGGTCTTCCGACGGATCATGGTGCCCCAGCTCTGGCCCGTGCTGACGGTCGTCCTGGTCACGCTGATGATCAACGTGCTGAAGATCTTCGACCTCGTGCTCGTCATCGCGCCGGGGTCGGTGCAGGACGAGGCCACCGTGCTGGCACTCCAGATGTGGCGTGAGGCGTTCCAGGTGGGCGACCGCGGCTTCGGCAGCGCGATGGCGATCTTCCTGCTGCTCCTGGTGATCCCCGCGATGCTGTTCAACCTGCGCCGCTTCCGGTTGGAGGAGGGATGATGGAGAGGGTGAGCTGATGTCGGCCACGACGATGACCGGACGACCCGCGTCGACCTCCTCGAGGTTGGTCGAGTTCCTCCAGCGCGGCGCGGTATCGACGGTCCTGATCGCCATCGGCATCTTCTGGCTGGTGCCGACGCTGGGACTCTTCGTCGCGTCGTTCCGGACCGAGGCGGCCAACGCGGACACCGGGTGGTGGACCATCTTCACCGCACCGGCGCAGCTCACCGCCGACGCCTACCGCAGCATCCTCGACAACCCCGCCATCATCGATTCGTTCCTCAACACGGCCTACATCACGGTCCCCACCACGGTCCTCGTGGTCATCCTCGCGGCGCTGGCCGCGTACGCGTTCACGTTCGTCGAGTTCAAGCTCCGCGATCCGCTCTTCCTGGTGGTCGTGGGCCTGCTGGTGGTGCCGCTGCAGATCGCCCTGATCCCGATCGCGCAGCTATACAGCAACGTCGGCCTGTTCGGCACCATCACCGGAGTGGTGCTGTTCCACGTGGGCTTCGGGCTGCCCTTCGCGATCTTCCTGCTGCGCAACTTCTTCAGCGGCATCCCCCGTGAACTGCTCGAGGCCGCGCGGCTGGACGGCGCTACCGAGATCCGGCTGTTCTTCCGCGTCGTGCTGCCGCTGGGGCTGCCGGCGATCGCGGCGCTGACCATCTTCCAGTTCCTGTGGACGTGGAACGACCTGCTCGTGGCCCTGGTGTTCGCCGGCTCGGACGCCGCCCCGCTCACGGTGTTCATCCAGCAGCAGACACGGCAGTTCGGCTCGAACATCAACATCATCGCGCCGGCCGCGTTCCTGTCGATGACCGTGCCGCTGATCGTGTTCTTCGCGTTCCAGCGCTACTTCGTGCAGGGCCTGCTGGCCGGCTCCCAGAAGTGATGAGGCACCGCTGGCTGCTCATCGCAGCTGCGGTCGTCGTCACAGGCGTCGCGTCGGTCTGGGCCGCCCAAGGTGGCACCGACCCGCTCGTGCTGTCCGCTGGCACGCACGGTCCGCTCACCTTGGACACGTCCGGCCAGGTCGTCCGAGCCGAGGACGGGGCGCTCCTGCGCGGGCCCGTGATCGTGGCTGCTGATGACGTGAGGCTCGAGGGTCTGTCGATCATCGGTGGCGACACCGGCGTGCTCGTTCGCGACGTCGATGGCGTGGTGATCGATGACGTCACGATCCGTGGCGCCGGGATGCACGGCATCGAGGTCGTCGACGCTTCGGCGACGATCACGGGTTGCCACATCGCCGGGATGGGTCACCCGCTGGCACAGGGCATCGAGATCCGCAACCAGACGGGGCGGCCGCACACCATCGTGGAAGGCTGCTCGGTCGTGGGCGGCAAGGAGGGGATCGTCGCTCACAGCGCGCGGGTGCAGTTCCTGCGCAACGAGGTCACGGCGACCGGGGTGCGTGCGATCGCGATCCTCGAGATGAGCGAGGGGATCGCGGCCGGCAACCGCATCCACGAGGTCGTCGGGGCGGGGCTGTTCTGCGGCGACATGTCGCACTGCGAGTTCCGCGACAACACCGTGGCCGGGGTGGCGTCCGACGACTCAGGCGTCGCCAACCAGGCCGGCTACGGATCGGTGACCTGGTACTACTCCACCGTGCGTCACACCGGCAACGCCTTCACCGACGTCGCCGCGCCCACGCCGATCACGCTCCGCCACGGGTCGGTGGAGGTGGAACGCTTCCCGCTCAGCATCTGGCCCCCGGGGTGGGGCGGCGTCCTCCCGGGCCTGCCGATCGCACTCGCGGCGGCCGGGGCGGTGCTGCTCGCGGTCACTTTCGGCCTCCGGCGCTGGCGCGGCGACGGACACCGCGGTGCACCGGTCGCCGAGGGCGGGGCATTGGCGCTGCTCGGGGCCGGACTCGCGGTCCAGACGATGCACATGTCGGAGCACGCCGTGCAGGTGTGGCAGATCCACGTCGCGGATGCGGAGGTACGGGCGGGGTTGCTCGGCCAGGCCTTCAACACCGAGTGGGTCCACCTGTCCTACAACCTCGCGGTGATGATGTTCATGCTCGGGTTGATCGTCCGTGAACGCGACGGTCTGCTCCGCGGCGGGGCGTGGTCATGGTTCGCGGGCGCGACGGCCATCCAAACGTGGCACCTCGCCGAACACGTCGCGAAGGTGTTCCAGCACGAGGCGCTGGGGATCAAGGTCGCGCCCGGGATCATCGGCGACGACCTCGGGTTGGTGTGGTTCCACTTCGGCATCAACACCGCGGTCTGGGCCGGCCAGGTCATCGCGCTGGTCATCGTCCTCCGCGCGCTCGGGGCGTTCTCGCGGGCTCACCGCTCGCTCGAGCCGGTGCCCGCGTGAGGTGACTCGGTACCCTCGCCGCGCCCCGCGAGGGGTTCGAGGGCCTCGGGTCCTCCTGGAGGGTTCGCATAGTCAGGCCTAGTGCGCACGCTTGGAAAGCGTGTAGGGGTTCACGCCCCTCGAGGGTTCGAATCCCTCACCCTCCGCCAGCGGTGATCGTGGCGTCAGGTCACGGTCCAGGTCTTGGTGGCGGTCCCTGACGGCCCGGTGGCGGCCCCGCACGACGCAGGCAGGGACCCGTCACTGTTCGTGCACGCGGTGATGGTGTTCTGCCCAGGCAAGGGGTTCGTGAACGTGAACGTGGCCTCGCCGTTGGCATCGGTGGTGTCGGAGCCAGAGTCCGGATCGGGGGCGGGGTCTCCGGTGACCTCGAAGAGGACGTTCGCCCCCTCGAAGGGGTTGCCGAACTGATCGCGGACCGTGGCCGTGACGGTGTGGGGAGTTCCGATCGTGTTCGTGTCGCTCGCCGGCGTCACGGTCAAGGTCTGGGGCGCAGGGACCTCCCAGGCCTTGTTGGCCGTGTCGGTGATGAAGCCCTCGCGCGCCTGCTGGCCAGCGTCGTCCACGGTGCAATGGGAGGGGCGCAAGGTAGTTGCTGTTGCGCCTTCCCGGACGCAGGCCCAGATCACGTCATCGGCTGGCTCCGTCGGGCCGGTGTAGGTGAACGTGGCTTGCCCGTTGCTGTCCGTCCGATCGGTACCGGTGGGGGCAGACCCCTCAGGCGGGTCGCGGAACACGTCGAAGCGTACGTGGACGTCCTCCATGGGTTGGCCGGCACCGTCGAGGACGGTGGCGGTGACCGTGTGAGCCGTGCCCACGGCGTTGGCGTCGGCGTCGGGTTCGAGGATCACGGTCGCGGCGCGCTGCTCCCACGTCTTGGTAGCCGTGGCTGTCAGCTGCGGGTCGGCGGTACCGCACGACCCGGGATCCGAGCCGTCTGCGGTCGTACACGCGGTGATGGTGTTCTGGCCCGGCGTGTCGTTGGTGAACGTGAACGTGGCGGTACCGTCGGCGTCGGTCACGGCCGTGCCGTCGGCCGGATCCGGCGAGCCATCGCCGGTCACCTCGAAGCGCACGACCGCTCCCTGAACCGGCTGGTCGTCGGCGTCGAGAACG
Source organism: Actinomycetota bacterium (assembly GCA_019347575.1). Lineage (NCBI taxonomy): Bacteria > Bacillati > Actinomycetota > Actinomycetota bacterium. The sequence continues at coordinate 43,139 of JAHWKY010000035.1, forward strand.
GTGGCGGTGACCGTGTGGTCCTCCGCCACACCGTTGACGTCCGTGCTGGGCTCCAGCGTGATCGACGCTGGCGCGGTGGCTGTCGTCCACGTCTTCGTGGCGCTGTCGTTCGGGCCGGTCGCCGTCTCACACGACGTGGGCTCGGACCCGTCGCTGTTCGTGCAGGCCGTGATCGTGTCGTCGCCGGCGACGCCGTTGGTGAACGTGAACGTCGCCTGCCCGTTGGCGTCGGTCGTGTCGGTGCCCGACACCGGCGTGGGATCACCATCGCTGTCGACCTCGAAGCGCACCGTCGCGTCCGGCACGGGGTTACCGAAGCCGTCGGTCACGGTCGCCGTCACCGTGTGGTCGCTGCCCACCGTGTTGGTCGACGTCTCGGGCGCCAGCGACAGCATCGTCGGCGGTCCTGCGGTCCAGGTCTTGGTCGCGGTGTCCGACGGCCCGGTCGCGGCCGCGCAGGAGGACGGCTCGGTGGTGTCCTCGTTGGTGCACGCCGTG
>JAHWKY010000036.1 GCA_019347575.1 Actinomycetota bacterium
GGCCCGTCCCAGTCGCGGGTGCCGCAGCCGGGCACCGAGCAGTGAGGCGGCGTCGGGCGACGGAGCCGCCGGTTCGCGGTCGTTGCGGCGCGCCCACTCCTCGTCGGTGTGTGCGGCCCACGCGATCTGGACCACCAGGCCGCCGACCTGCGACGGACGGAGGAACGCCTCCTTCCAGTGGCCGCCCCCGGTGTTCACGTCGACCACGTCCAACCGGGCCCCTCGGACCTCCTCCACCGCGGCGTCGATGTCGGGGACCGCGTCCCCGATCACCAACGTCCGGACGGCATCCTGATCCAACGCCCCGAGGTGCGCCCGGAGGTGGTCGACCTTCCGCCCGCCGCCCTCTCCTCGGATGCCGTCGATCCGCGCGAGCCACCGCCCCAGCCCCAGCTCGTCGACGAGTTCGACGAGCTCGTTGCTGAAGTCCGGCGCGGCGGCGCGCACCTGGTCGCGGTAGGCCCGCCAGCCGTCGCGGCCGACAGTCTGCTGCCCGAGCGACCCTCGGAACTTGAAATCTTCGGCCAGGATAGCCTCGACCGCGTCGTCATCCGTGAGCCCCTGACCGGTCAACGTCTTCCACGTGTCGAAGTTCACAGCTACCGCGACCAGCGCGGCCCGCCGGGAAGACGAGCTCGGAGGGTCGTCGTAAGCGGAGCTCAACACCTCCGTCATCTGCGCGAACGACCGCTCGACCAGCGGGAGGTTGAACTGCCGCATCGACTCGACCACGTGCATGTCGCGGAACACGTTCTGCAGCATCTGTTCGTTCCGGGCGTAGTGGCTGTAGAGCTGGGTCAGCGCAACCGTGAGCCGTTCGCGTGGCTCGTCGATCGCCGTCCACGAGGCCGGGTCGGGGGGTGGGTCCTGCGCCATCCAGTGCAGCATGCAGACCTGCAACAGCGCCGCTTCGTCGGGGAAGTGCGCGTACAGCGTGGGCCGGGACACGCCCGCCTCCCGCGCGACCGCCGACAGGCTCGTGTTCGCCGGACCGATCTTCGAGTGCAGTTCGACCGCCGCTTCGACGATCCGTCGCCGCGTCTCGCCGGTCCTCTCGGCGCGCGTCGTCTGCCGGTACCGGCGCTTGACCTGGGCCATACTTTCACTTTACAGTAGTGTAATCCGAAATCTAGCGACGGCGCACGCGGAGGCGGAGCGATGACGGACCACGACGGCACCGAGGCGCTGGACTTCCGCCCATCACTGCGGCAGACGATGTTCATCACCGGCGTGTCGGAGGAGACCGACGGCAGGATCTCGCGGGTCGAGATCGAACTCGAGGGGGACCAGGGGGGCCCGCCCAAGCACGTGCATCCACAGCAGCGTGAGATCTACACCGTCGAGGAGGGCGAGCTGACCGTCACGCTCGATGGCGACCGGCACGTCGTGCCGGCGGGCGAGTCGATCGAGATCCCCGCCGGTTCCTTGCACGGGTTCGCCAACCCCTCGGACCAGCCGGTTCGCTTCACCGCCGACCATCGGCCGGCCCTTCGGTTCGAGGAGTACATCCGCCTCGTGCACCGCACGGTCCAGGGCAGGAAGGCCACCCTCCCGGTGATCATGCGCATCGTCCGCATCGAGAGCTCCTACCCCGAGACGATCCTGCCGCCCCCCGGGCCACCCCGGCTGGTCAGCAAGGTACTCGCGGGGCTGGGGAAGCTGGCGGGTTTCCCGACCGGCGAGGAACTCACGGCGTCGAGCTGACCGCGGTGGGACCTCGCCTCGAGACCTATCAAGCGGTGGCTGCTTGCTGCAGCGTCTCGTCGCACACCCGGGCCTCGCCCCCCAGGGCGACCACCCTCGCGGGCCGCAGGCGCCGGATCTCGTCGAGCACGACCTCGGGTACGTCACCGCATGCGGGCACGAGCAGGATCGGCCCGAGCGTCAACGACCCGCCTACCAGGGCGTCGGGGTTCAGCTCCTTGTCGGCGAGGTAGACCTCCGGGGCGCCGTTGGGGAACTGGTACCGCGAGATCTCCACCGCGGTCTCCACGCGACCCGGGCCGGCCAGCCGATCGACCTCGCGGCCGCTCGCCGTCGTGACCGTGACCTTCCCGACCATGCCCTTGTCGACGTCGAAGCGGCAGAAGTAGTCGACGGTCCCGGTCTCGGTGAACGTGAGGGTGAAGCTCTCGCCGGGCTTGAGGAGTTGATCGAAGGTCGCGCCGTCGTCCGAGGTGGACGTGACCGTGTGCCCCTTCGAGTCGGTGTTCCTCCACACCACGCGGTCGGCGACCTCCACCTCCACGGTTGCCGGCGTGAAGCGGAAGTTCGACACCGCCTGGACCTCGACCGTCTCGGCTGCCGCGGTGGTTACGAGGACGATCCCACCGAGGATCACGAGGGTCAGGGTGACGACGAGGAGCCTGGTCGTCGAGGGCGGGTGAGACATGGTCGGCACCTCCGGGTTCGGTCGCGGCAGCTCCAACGGAGGCGGGACCCTACCGCGGTCCGCCCCCCGGATGAGCCGATCCGCGGGACGCCACGGACGGGCCGCGGTAGCCTCCCCGGGCGCGCGCCACCGCACGCACCGTGGGATCGCCGGGCCGCTGCCGGCGTGGGGACAGGGAGCCAGCGCATCCTCTCTCGTCGTTCACTGCTGCGCAACGGGGTCGTGGCCGGGCTCGGCCTGTCGGCGTTCCGCCCGGTGGCGCTGGCCGCCGACGGCGACTCAGCGGCCACAGCCGATCTCGGGTACAGCTGCGATCTCGCGGGGGTGTCCGCGTCTCGGTTTCAGCTCGCGACCGCATCGCTGACACCGTTCGAGCGGGCGTTGGTGTTGCCGGAGGTCCTGGCCCCACGGCGGTCCGATGCGACGACGGACCAGTACGACGTCACCATGCGCGTCGCGGAGCAGGCCGTGGTACCGGGGGCGGGGCCGACGACGATCTGGGGCTACGAGGGCACGTGGCCGGGACCGACCATCGTCGCGCGGGTCGACCGGACGGTCGAGATCACCCAGCACAACCAGCTAGACGTTCCCACCTCGATCCACCTCCACGGCGCCCACGTCCCACCCGACATGGACGGCCACCCCAACGATCTCATCGACCCCCGCGCCGCGAAGCTCTACCGCTACCACAACGATCAGCTCGGGGCGACGCTGTGGTACCACGACCACGTCGAGCACGCCACGGGGCACAACGTCTACCAAGGCCTGGCGGCGTTGTACCTGCTGCTCGACGAGCTCGAGGAGGAACTCGGCCTGCCGCGCTTCGACCCCGACCCCTCCCTGACGCGCGACGTGCCGCTGGTCATCCAGGACCGCAGCTTCCAGGCGGACGGGCAGCTCGTCCCGTTCGACTCCTACCCCGGCGTCAGCGGTCACACCGGCCTGCTCGGCGACACGATCGTCGTCAACGGCGTGCCCCACCCCCGCTTCGAGGTCGGCCGGGCCCGCTACCGCTTCCGCATGGTCAACGGCTCCAACGCGCGTGTCTACGAGCTCGCGCTCTCGGACGGGGCGCCGCTGCTGCAGATCGCCACGGACGGTGGGCTGTTGCCCCGCCCCGTGCGCCGGAGCAGCATCGAGCTGTACCCCGCCGAGCGCGCCGAGGTCGTCATCGACTTCTCCGCGTACGCCAAGGGCACCGAGATCGTGCTCGAGAACCGCACCGCGGGCGCGTCGGGCACGCTACGGCAGGTGCTGCGTTTCGACGTGGTCCGCGACGAACCGGATCCCTCCGCGGCCCTGACGCCCACCACGACGCTGCGACCCCGCGAGGATCTGCCGGCACCGACGGTCACCCGCGACCTCGAGTTCACGCTCGACGACAGCGGCTTCTGGGTCATCGACGGCAAACGCTTCGATCCCCAGCGGGTCGACCAGATCGTCAAGCACGGCGCCGTCGAACGCTGGCGCCTGCACGCACCTGCGGACCTCTCGCCGATGAGCCACCCCGTCCACCTGCATCTGATCATGTTCCAGGTGCTCGCACGCAACGGACGCCCGACTCCAGAGTGGGAGCGCGGCTGGAAGGACACCATCCCGGTCCACCCCGGCGACACCGTCGAGATCGTCGCCCGCTTCGAGGGGCACACCGGCACGTACGTCTACCACTGCCACAACCTCGAGCACGAGGACCACGACATGATGGCGCAGCTGCAGATCGTCGACCTGCCGCGCCTGGGCGGCCTCGACCGTATCGAGACGGCCGCCACCGTCTCGGCAGCCGCGTTCCCGGACGGCGCACCGGTGGCGTTCGTAGCCACGGGGCAGAGCTTCGCCGACGCGCTCGCCGGGGGGCCGGTCGCCGCCCTGCGCGGAGGCCCCGTGCTGTTGACGGGGGATCGCCTCCCCGACGCGACCCGCGCCGAACTGCAGCGTCTCGGCCCTGGCGAGGTCATCATCCTCGGTGGTGAGCGAGCGGTGACCGGGGCGGTCGAGGCGGACCTGGCCGCTGCAGGCGACTGGCACATCAGCCGCACGGGAGGCGACGACCGGTACGGCACGGCCGCCGCGCTCGCGATGCAGCACTTCGGATCGGGTGTAACGGTCGCCTACGTCGCCACGGGGATGGACTTCGCGGACGCGCTCGCGGCCGGCGTGCCGGCAGCACTCGGTGGCGGCCCGGTCCTGCTCGTGCGCCCCGACGCGGTCCCGGATGCCACAGGGCAGGCGCTGCGTGCGCTGCAGCCTCAACGCCTGTACGTGCTCGGAGGTACCCGCGCCGTCTCCCGCGATGTCGAGGAGCAGCTGCGCAGCTCCGTTGCGGGGCCTGTCGACCGTCTCGCCGGTGACGATCGGTACGGGACCGCCGCTGCCGTCGTCCGGCAGACGTTCACCGAGACGGGTGGGACCGTCTACGTCGCCAGCGGCGTGGCCTTCCCCGACGCGCTCGCGGGTGTCCCCGCGGCCGCGCGCGTGAAGGCACCCGTGCTGCCGGTGCGCCCCGACGCCATCCCCGCCGCCATCGCGACCGAGCTGCGCCGCCTCGAGCCGGCACGGATCGTCCTGCTCGGGGGCCCCGCGGCTGTTTCGGAACAGGTCGAACGCGAGCTCGCCGACTTCCTGCCCTGACGAGGCCCGCTCACAGGCGGGGAGGGCCCCGTGAGGCCCTCCCCTGTGTGCGTCGGGTGGATCAGCTCACCGCGTGAACGCCGACATCGACATCCGCTTGACCGGAGCGTCGTGGGGTGGATCCGGCGTGAAGAGCAGGCCCTTCAGCTCGCCGCCGGGGTTCGCCTCGGTGTGCACGTTCAGGTAGTAGTCGCTGGGCGTGGCACCGATCGCGGCGACCGTGGCCTCGTCGAGGCCCTCGGCGCAGTCCCAGGCCACGTAGAACACGTCCTCGGGCGAGAACTCACGCTTCTCCGGTGTCTCCAGCGGCACCACCACACCACCGGTTTCGACGTCGTGGATGTGCTGCGCGGTCGGGTCACCGGTCGTCCCGAAGGCGAACGTGAAGTAGCACAGCTCGGTCGGGTCGTCGGCGTTGCCGACGAAGAACCCGAACCCACCCGCGAAGGGCAGGCCCTCCACGCCGGCCTCTTCAGCTGTGGTGAACGACCCGGCGAGGAACGACGGCTCGAGGAGCTGGCCACGCACCGCGCCGCCGGGGAACGACTCGGTGTGCAGGTTGAGGTAGTAGCCGCCGGGGTTGGCCAGGATGTCGGCCACCACCGCCTCGTCGATACCGAAGGTGCACCCGTAGGGGTCACCGAACAGACCTGGGCTCACCAGCAGCGGCACCACCGGTGGACCATTGACACCCTCGGCACCCTCGTGGACGTGTGCGGCCGCGACCGGCTCCGGCACGTCGCTGAACCAGCTGTAGCAGAGCGCCCCGCCGTCCGGCGTGCCGCGCACGTCACCCGCGCCTCCCGCACCGGCCAGTCCAGAGGGATCGCCCTCGTCGTCGACCTCGGCTTCGCCGGTCATCAGGGCCAAGCGCGTCCGGGGGCCGAAGAACGGTCCGCTGTTGGAAGCGGTCTGCGCCTGTGCGCAGCTCGTGCTCGCCAGGTTCGGGCCGCACACGACGTGGGGTCGGCCACCCATGAGCGCCTGGAACGCGACACCATCGAGGGTCGTGTCGTTGGCGCCGGTGTCCGCGGTCCGGGACCGCACGAGCAGCAGACCGGACGCCCCGGTGGTGTGCGCCGCGGCCGGGAAGCCCGCGGCCCACGCGTTCTCGTCCATCGCCTCGATGAGCACCAGCCGGTGCATGCCACCCACGAAGTCGTCCGCGTGCTCCGCCGCCTGGGACCGGAGGAACAGCTCGGTGGCGGTCTCGAAGCGCGTCTCACCGCCAGCTCGATCCACGTCGAGGCCCAGCCCGCGCAGGTCCTCCTCGACGTCGTCGCTGAGCGCGTCGGGGCCACCCGCGATGATGACCGAGCGGATGCCGGATCTACTCAGGTAGTCGCTCGTCTCGGGCGACAGCGCCTCGGTCCGCGACAGCAGCACCGGGATGCCGAGGTTCGCGCCCAGCGCCCCGGCGCCGAGCGAGTCGGCGAAGGCCTGGCTCTGGTCGCGCCCCGGCTCCTCCCAGGCGCGAGCGATGATGGCCTGGCTCGCGCTCGGGAAGAACGCTGCCGCCGTCGCCGTCGCCGTGGTCAGGCGCGTGTCGCCGAACACGCGACGCGTGCGGTAGCCCAGCTCCACGAGCCGTGCCTCGACCTGAGGCTGCAGCGCCTCGGGACCGCCGAGCAGGATGACCTGTTGCGCCCCCAGCCGCGTCAGCTCCTCCTCGACGCCCCGCACGACCCGATCGTTGAGCGTCAGCAGCAGCGGCGCCCCGAGAGCACCCTGCGCCGGCCCGGAACTCAGCGAGTCGGCGAAGACGTCGTTGCGCGCCAGCAGCACCGTGGGGGCGGAACCGTCGTCGAAGCCCCACCGGCTCCAGTTGAGCGCGCGATCGATGTTGGTGTCGCCGCTGATCATGCTGGCTCGGGTCGGTTCGACGATGACCGTCCCCGCCATACCCTCGCCCTCGGGATCGCCGTGGAACTTGCAGAAGTAGGGCACGATCCCGGGCTCGGTGAACGTCACCGCGTAGGTGTCGCCGCGGTAGCGCGTCCCCGAGTCGAAGCTGAAGTCGGACCCGGTGACCGTGTGCGGCTCGGCTCCCGCCCAGTCCCACACGACGGTGCCACCCGCCTTGACCACGATCGGGTCGGGATCGAAGGCGAAGTCGCGCACCACGGCACGTGAGCCTGCCGCGGCGACCGGCAGCGCGACCAGCAACGAGCTGACCAACGTGGCCGTGGCGATGACGATCGACATCCTCCGCATGGCGCCAACCTTTCCCGTCGTGTGCGACGATCGCCCAACCGTCGCGCGCCTGCCGAGCGACGGCTGCCTCCAGCGCCGCTCGCAGCCGGAACGCTAGAGCCGGGATGGGTGGCCTGGGACCGATACGGACAGCATGCGCGCCCGACGCACGTCGCTGGCCGCCGCCATGCGAACCCACTGTGGAGCGGTCAGCCCGTCGTCCTCCGCGCCGCCGAGCGCGCTGGGCCACTCGCCCGGTCGGCCCCACACGTGCGTCCCACGTCAGGGTGTGGTCTCGCGTCTGCGTTCGGCGAAGAAGTCGGCCAGCAACGCCCCGCACGTCTCCGCCTCGACGCCCCGCACGACCTCGACCCGGTGGTTGAGCCGCGGGTCACGGGGGATGTCCCACAGCGCCCCGGCCGCGCCGGCCTTGGGATCGTCAGCCCCGAAGACGAGCCGGTCGATGCGGGCGAGCACGGTCGCGCCCGCGCACATCGCGCACGGCTCGAGCGTGACGTAGAGCGTGCAGCCGTCGAGCCGCCAGCGCCCCAGCCGACGCGCGGCCTCGCGCAAGGCGAGCAGCTCGGCGTGGGCGGTGGGGTCCTGGTCCACCTCGCGCCGGTTGTGAGCCCGCGCGATCACCTCGCGCTCGTGGACGACGACCGCCCCGATGGGGATGTCACCGTGGGCGGCCGCCAGCCTCGCTTCCTCGAGCGCGGTACGGACGTACGACGCGTGATCCAACCGTGGCCTCCCGCGTGATGGTCGCACACCGGCACCGCGCGGGGGACACGCGCGTTGCGCGGTGAGATAGCATGAGATACCGTTAGATGCACGAAAAATCGGTGGAGCGGGTGGGGGGCCTCGGATCGGAGGGGACGTGGATCGCGACCGTCGGGTGCTGCTGTCGTGGGCCGCGTTGCTCACCGCGATCATCGTCGTCTTCGGCAGCGTGGATGGCGGGGCGTTGGCGACTCCGTCGCTGACCGACCCGGGAGCGTGGCCGGACTGGCTCGCCACGACCGCACCCGCGACCACGGCGTTCGCACTGCTGCGACTGCTGGTCGTGGCGCTCGCCTGGTACCTGCTCGGTGCCACGGCCCTCGGCGTCCTGGCGCGACTCACACGCGCGAGACACCTGACGCGCATCGCCGATGCCGTGACCCTGCCCAGCCTGCGACACCTGCTGCAGGCCGCCGTCGGGCTGGGACTCGCAGCCAGCGCGGTGGGGATCGTGACCACGCCGCCCCCCGTGGCTCACGCGGTGCAAGCCTCGTCCGGCGATGAGTTCGGCTTCCGCCCTCCGGTGCTGGACACGCCGCTCTGGGATCCGGTACCCGAGACCGCGACCGTGGTGGTACCGCCCACGACCGACCGGGCATCGCTCGCCACGCCCCCAGCACTCGACCCGAGCGCGTTCGTCGAAGCGCCACCCGTCCCGGTAGACCCGAGGCAGCGGAGCGCTCCCAGCGCGACGGCGACCGAGGAACCGGCTGCGGATGAGGGGGTCGCGTCCCCCGCCACAGCAGGCGACCCGGAGACCTGGGTGGTCCAGCGGGGCGAGCACTTCTGGTCGATCGCTGAGGCGCGCGTCGCAGCCGTCAGCCCGGACCCCCCGCGTGAGCACGAGATCGCGGAGTACTGGCACCGGCTCATCGCGGCCAATCGGGGCGTCCTCGCCGTCCCCGACGAACCCGACCTGCTGTTCCCGGGCCAAGTCCTCTCCCTGCCGCCGCTCGAAGCGTGAAGCCGGGCCACCACAGCGTGGACCCGTCCGAACGGAGGTGAGCCCCTGGCCGTGGCCAGCCCGTCGTCGGACGGCATCTGCTGGCCAGGCCCTGTCCGAAGGCGCCCGCTCGGCGGTACTCAGCACTTGATCACTCTCATAGCGTGGTGTCCGAGCGGACGTGGAGAGATGCCATGGACACGATCGAGAGCATCGGCAGGGCCGTCGAGAGCTTCTTCGCGACCTTCTGGGACGGCTTCCTCGAGTTGTACGCGGACGAGCCCTGGCTCGTGATCGCCGTCGCAGCCGGGGTGATCGTGCTGCTGGCCGGCCTGTGGGTGTGGATGCGTCGACGTCGCACCGCGCGACGGGCCGGGGCGGCCGCCGTACCCGCGTCCGCGACGACACCCGCACGGACCACGATCCGTCGTCCCGTCTACCTCGATGCGTTGCTCCTCGACGATCTGCTGGCCCACGTCGAGACGCGCGACTACAGCCGCGACCTGCGTGACACGCTCGAGGGCGGACGGCTCGAGGACGATGGTCACGCCGGCGAGACCCGCAAGCTCAACAAGGTCCTCGCAGGCATGCACGGCCGCACCGATCTGGTCACCAACCTCGACGAGGACGACGGCGCGGATCTGACCGAGGGACGCGCCGTCATCGTCACCGGCCGGCTGGTGGAGCTGCCCGCGACCGCCGCCGCCGAGCTGCTCGAGCTCTCCACGCCGCTGCTGACGCACGCGCCCAGCGACAACGGTGACGACGGGGCGCTCAAGACCCGGCCGCGCCAGACCTCGACGGCAACCCCGACGAGCACCGCGGCACCGCTGGTCCTGCGACTGGAGCCCACCGACGGCGACCGGAACTTCCTCGTCGTGCTCCCCCGCGAGGGCCTGCGGGTCGACGACCCCGATTCCCTCGGGGGCCGCGTCACCCTCATCGGCGTCGTCGACGAGGTGCTGGGATCGCGCGACCGCCTCGGTCCCGACCGCTACCTCAAGCCGGGACTGTCGAGCGACGTGCGCGAGCACATCCGCGACCGTGAGCTCAGCGAGGTCGTGTCGTCGCTGGCGGACGCCGCCGGCACGAAGCTGTCCGAGCGCGACCTGACCTTCAAGGGCCCGGGCGCGCGCGTCACGCCCGCCGCTATCTACCGCTGATGCGCACCCGCTGAGGCCGACCTCGGCGCAACAGCGGGAGCTCCAATTACGATCGCCCCCTCACACGAGGAGGCGATCGTGGGTGAGCACCACCTCGCGCGGCTCGCCGAGGCGTCGCGCGAGCGACATCCCGGCGAGGGCACGCTGCTGTACGAGGGACAGCGGTTCGACGCACCGACGCTCTGGGACCGTATCCTGCGCGCGGCCGGAGGCTTCAAGGCCCTCGGCATCGCCCCGGGTGAACGGGTCGTGGTGCTCATGGCGAACTGCCCGGAGGTGGGCATCGCCTACAACGCCCTGTGGCGCATCGGGGCGGTGATCACCCCGGTCATCTTCCTGCTCCCCCCGGAGGGGATCCGCCACGCGCTGCTCGACGCCGAGGCGTCCGCGGTCGTGACCACACCGGAGTTCGTGACGAACGTGCGCGCCGCAGCCGAGGGCGTGCCGACGCTGCGGCACGTGATCGTGGCCGGCGACACCGACGACGAGGGTGCCATCGCCTACGCCGACCTGGAGCAGCACGATCCCGTGCCGATCACCGACCGCGCTGACGACGACCTCGCCGCGCTGATGTACACGGGCGGCACGACCGGACGGTCGAAGGGCGTCATGCTCACCCACGAGAACCTGTGGTACTGCGGCCGCTCGGGCCACCTCGCCAGCTACATCCCCGACCTCAACCGGGTGATCGTCCCTCTGCCGCTGGCGCACGCGTTCGGCCTGATCGTCACCGTGATCGGTCTTCACAGCACCGAGCCGCGCGACACCGTGCTGATGCGGTGGTTCGACGCCGCCGGTTTCCTGCAGCTGGTCGAGCAGGAGCGCTGTGAGCGGGCCACGTTGGTGCCCGCGATGCTTCAGCTGCTGCTGCAGCAGCCCCTCGAGGACCACGACCTGTCGTCCTGGGCGACCATCAACGTCGGATCCGCCCCGCTGCCACTCGAGGTCGCGACCGAGTTCGAGCGGCGTGTTCCATCGCTGACGATCTACGAGGGCTACGGCCTGACCGAGTCTGGCGGCATCGTGACCACCAACCGCCCCGGCGCACGCAAGCTCGGCACCGTCGGCACCCCCATCGACGGCTACGAGGTCCGTGTGGTCGACGACGACGGCAACGACGTCGATGCAGGCCAGCCCGGCGAGGTGATCTTCCGCTCGCGGGGAACGATGTCCGGCTACTGGCGCTCACCCGAAGCGACCGAGCAGACCATCGTCGACGGCTGGGTCCACAGCGGCGACATCGGCGTCCTCGACGAGGACGGCTACCTCTCCATCGTCGACCGCAAGAAGGACCTGATCATCCGCGCCGGGTTCAACGTCTACCCCCGTGATGTCGAGGACGCCCTCGTCGAACACCCTGCGGTGGCCATGGCCGGCGTGGTCGGTGCGCCCGACGAGGCCAAGGGCGAGGAGGTGGTGGCGTTCGTGTCGCTGGCGCCGGGCGCGCAGGCGGACGCCGACGAGCTCGTCGCGTGGGCACGTGAGCACATCGGCGGCTACCGCTACCCGCGCGAGGTCCGCGTGATCGATGCGATCCCGCTCACTCCGATCGGCAAGACCGACCGCAGGGCGCTCCGGGCCCGCCTGAGTTCCTGAACGAGCCGCGCAGGCGACCCGGCCGGGCGTGGATCAGCGCTCGCGGTTGTCCGGCATGGTCCGCAGTGCCTCGGCGACCTCGGGCGGGGCGTTCATCCCGTACGCCACGAGGCTCCAGCCGCGGTGGCCCTCAGGACAGCGCAGGACCAGCACGAGCTCCTCGTCGGAGGGGTTGGTCTCGCCCTCGTAGCGGTGCAGCCCGATGACCTCGACGTCGGCTGGGGGGTAGGGGTCGGCACACCGGCTGCAATGCACGGTGGGTCCGGCGGCGATCCGGAACCGAGCGTCGTAGCCCTGCGCCTCCAGGGCATCGACGACGTCGTGCAGGGGCAGCAGCTCCTGATCGATCCCGGGGTCCACGATCAGGTCACCAACGCAGCAGCGCGGCGACGCCGTCGTTCTCGTCGAGCAGCGCGGCGACCTCGGCGTCGACCGGGGTGACCTTGCCGCTGGTCGACAGCGCCCGTTCCAGCATGCGCTCCACCAGGTAGGGCTCCTCGACCAGCTCCTCACCCAGCGCCTCAGCCGGCCCCCCCTCCTCGGCGAACAGCAGCCCCTGATCAGCGCTGCGGAAGCCGGAGAAGGTCACGTCGGCCGAGAACAGCAGGTGGGCGACACGGCCCTCGTTGAGCGCCCCGAGCACGTCACGCAGACCCAGCGCCCCGGCGTTGCCCGACAGGGCCCGGTCCCGCGCCTGGCCCACGAGGTCGAGTTCACGCTCGCGGTGCATCGATCGCAGCGTGGGCCACACGGTGGTCGCGATCGTGTGCGGTGTCTCGGTCTCCCACCGCTGGTCGGCTTCGACGATGCGCAGGTCGTTGCCGCTGCTGAGCTGATCGATGACCCACTGGCGCAGCTTGTTCTCCCCCGCGACGACGAGCCGGTCCCAGCCGCGTTCCTTGCCGGCCTTGAGGTGGTCCTCGAGGGCTGAGCGCAGGAAGCGCCTGCGGTTCTCGTCGAGCCGATCCTCGAAACGCTCGCGGTGGCTGACGCCCTGCTGCGCACGCTGTGGGTTGGCGGCGACGGGGCCGCCCTTCTGGTCGGCGAGCTGCGCGTCACCGAACCCGAAGTTGTTGGTGTCGAGCTCGCGGACCTCGCCCATCTGCCACTCGAGCAGACGGGTCCCGCCCCGGTGGGCGACCAGGATCCCTGCGGGGCGGCCCTCGTCCCACGCCGCCACGAGCGGCCGGATGTAGGCGTTCTCGCGCCACAGGACGCGCTCGGCGAACGGCACCTGGACCGTCACGGTCTCGCGGTGGCCGTCGCTGACGGCGACGAACATCGCGCGCCCCCGACCCGAGCGTGACGAGTCGAGGAACTGATCGAGGTCGGGTTCGAGCGCGTCGAGGCGGTCGTGGACCGCCTTCCACCGCTCGTGCTCCTCCTCATCGCGGACCTTCTGGCGCAGGTCGCGGATGCGGTTCTTGATCTCGATGCGCCACGCAGGCTGGGGGTTGGACTGCCCCTCGGGGGTGATCCCGACGTAGAACGACAGGACCCCGACATCGTCACGCATCTCGATCAGGCGGGCGAGGGTCTTCTCGTCAAGGCTCATGCCATCACCCTAACCACACGAAGCTCGGCGCGCTCCGCGCCCACCTCGACCCTCGACCGGGGGCACGCGGAACCCCCCGGCGACAGCCGGCGTTACGGTTCGACGATGTTCCAACGTGCAGTGACCCTGGGTGAGGTACGCGGCATCCCCGTCCGCGTCGATCCCTCTTGGCTCATCATCGCGGCGCTGGTCGCGTTCAGCTTCTGGCGACAGTTCACCTTCTACGGCCATCCGGACGTGGCCGCCGTGGCCATGTCCCTGCTGACCGCGATCCTCTTCTTCGTCTCGGTGCTCGTGCACGAGCTCGCCCATGCCCTGGAGGCGCAGCAGCGGGGCGTCGAGGTCGGCGGCATCACGCTGTTCCTGTTCGGGGGCGTAACCGAGATGCACCTCGAGGCGAAGCGTCCCCGCGACGAGTTCGCCCTCGCCGCGGTCGGTCCGTACGCGAGCCTGGTGCTCGCGGCCGTGTTCGGCCTCGTCGCGGCGTACGCCAACACCTACGGACCCGCCGCTGCCGCACCGATCGGGGACATCGCCGGGCTGCTCGGCTGGATCAACGTGGGACTCGCCGTCTTCAACCTGCTCCCCGGAGCACCGCTGGACGGCGGACGCGTGCTGCGGTCCGGGTTGTGGGCGCTCACGCGTGACCGCGTACGCGCCATGCGCCTGGCCGGACGTGCGGGTCAGCTCCTCGCGATCGCGCTGATGACGTACGGGGCGTTGCTTCTGCTGACGGTGCCCGGCGGGGCGTTCACGGGCATCTGGTTCGCGCTGATCGCCTGGTTCATGCTCCAGGCCGCCAGCACCGAGGTGGCCCAAGCCGACGTCCGTGGTCTCGTCGCGGACCGCACCATCGGCGCGATCGTGCACGCCTCGGCCCCGCGTGTCCCGGCGTCTCACTCGGTCGCCGTCGCGGAGGCGCGCCTGGCCGCAGAGGGCCATCTCGCGTTCCCGGTGGAGGACGACGGCGAGGTCGTCGGGGCGCTGCTCGCCGAGGACGTCGCCGCGATGGACCCCCAGGACCGCACGTTCCGTCTCGTGAGCGAGATCATGCGTCCGCTCGACGACGTACCGATCGTGTCGGAGGACACCCCGATCCTCGATGTGCTGTCGACGCCAGCGCCGGACGACACCGGGCTGCTGCTCGTCCGCCGGGACGATGGCGACGTGCTGCTGACCCGGCTGGACATCGCACGTGCCCTCGCGCGGTTGCGATCGCTCGAGAGGAAGCGCCGCCCGTGAGCCGTCGCTTCCTGTACCTGCTGTCGGCTGCGGTGATCGTGTGGGCGGGCCTGATCGTGCCGCTGCCGCTGTCCGCGGTCGCTCCCGGCACCGCGCCGTCGATCCCTCCGCTGCTCGACATCGGCAGCGAGACGACGCCCATGAACGGTGACATCAAGCTCCTCACGGTCGTGGTCAGCCAGCCCAGCGTCATCGAGGCGGCCATCGCCTGGTGGGACGACGACGTCGAGCTCAACCAACGCCGAACGTTCATCCCCGAGGGCTTCACCCGCCAGGAGTACTTCGAGCTCGAACGTCAGGAGTTCCAGCAGAGCGGGACCATCGCCACGGTCGTAGCGATGCAGCTCGCCGGGCACGAGGTCGTGGTCCGCACACGTCCTGTGGTCGCCGGGGTGATCCCTCAGAGCCCCGCGGACGGCGTGCTCCAGCCCGGCGATCTGATCCTCGAGGTCAACGGCGAGGAGGTCGAGACCGCGGACGAGCTCGCCACCAAGTCCCGTCGCGCGGAGACCGGCGAGAGCATCGAGCTGCACGTGCGTCGGGGGGAGGACGACCGGGAGGTCAGCGTGACCGCCGCACAGGTGCGCGGCATGACGCGCCCCGGGATCGGGGTGTTCGTCGACACGATCGTCTCCGACCTCGAGCTGCCCTTCGAGGTCGCACTCGATCCTGACATCCGCATCGGCGGACCATCGGCCGGGATGATGATCGCGGTCACCATCTACGACCTCGTCAGCGAGGACGACATCGCCGCTGGCCGGGTGATCGTCGGCACCGGCGAGGTGCTGCCCGACGGCAGCGTCGGGAGCATCGGCGGCATCCGCGAGAAGGTCCGTTCCGCCCTCGACGCAGGCGCCGATGTCCTGGTCGTCCCCGAGCAGCAGTTCGAGGCGGCACGCGCGACGGCGCCCGAGGACCTCGAGATCATCGGCGTCGCGAACGTGCGCGAGGCCATCGAAGCACTCGGCGGCACTCCGAACTGATCCCACCCCTGCTCTGGGTCGGATCGCGGTCAGATGCGGCCACAACCCGACCCGGGGTTCAGCTCGGGTAGGCGTTGGTTATCACGTCGTCGAGGTCGACCTCCCACCGCAGGCGGGTGCGACCGGCGCGGCGGGCGATGACGCCCGCGCCGAGGTACGCCTGGGCGTGCTCGTTCCCGGCGACGATGGCGTGACTGAACCGTGGCACGACCGACGCCGGCTCGCCCATGGCGACCTCCTCGATGACGAACCCCGTGGCAGGGTTGAACAGGGCGAACCAGGCATCGTTGGAGTACCGCCAGTAGTCCCACGGCACCTCGTGCAGCGGGAAGGTCTGGTGCGTCTGGACCAGCACCAGCCCGCCGTCCCGGAGCACCGAGTTCAGCTCCAGCACCACCTTCCACGGCATCGCGAGGTGCTCGAAGACGGACAGCGAGACGACCGCGTCGAACCGTTCGCGGCGTCCGAGAGCTCGGCGCAGCGCGTGGGCATCCGCGACGAGATCGACGTTGGGCCCCGGGCGGATGTCGAGGCCGACGTGGGTCCAGCCCGCTGGCAGGTCGCCGAGGAGCTGCTCGCTCCGCTCGCCCCGCGCCCCGACCTGCAGCAGCCGCCCCGGCGCCTGAGCCGCGAGCAGCTCGCAGAAGCGGGGCCACAACCGGTGGTAGGGGTCGTCGGCCAGCCCCACCCGCAACGGATCGTCGAGTCGGTGGCGATCCCCGTCGGCGCCCGTGGCGACGAGCGTGACGTCGTCGATCGTCACCCCGGCTGGCAGGCGGAACGACAGTGCGAAGTCGAGCGCGTTCTCTGGCGGCGCGTCCTCGTCCTGCGGTGGGCGCCCCGGCCACGTCTCGATCGGCCGCTGGCCGTGCGCGACGCCGACGTCGGTGGCGACTCGGACCCAGCCCGCAGCGTGCCCCACCCCACGGAAGCTGCACCACTCGGTGACGTGCCAGTCCAGGCTCACGACGGAGCGCGGCAGCGAGCCACGAAGTTGCCGAGCAGCCGCATCCCCACCGAGGTGAGGATCGACTCGGGGTGGAACTGCACGCCCTCCACCTCGAGCTCCCGGTGGCGCAGACCCATGATGAGGCCGTCGCCGGTCTCCGCGGTGACCTTGAGCACCGACGGGAGGTTGTCGCGGTCGACGACGAGGGAGTGGTACCGGGTCGCCTCGAACGGGACCGGCAGCTCGGTGAGCACACCCTCCCGTCGGTGGTAGATCGGGCTGGTCTTGCCGTGCACGAGCTCGGGGGCGGCGACGATCGCTCCGCCGTACACCTCGCCGATGCATTGGTGGCCCAGGCACACCCCGAGGATCGGGCGCTGACCAGCCAGAGCACGGATGGCGTCGTTGGACAGGCCCGCGTCGGCGGGCCTGCCCGGTCCGGGGCTGATGACGAGGCCGTCGGGGGGGTCGGCGGTCAGCTCGTCGATCGTGAACGCGTCGTGCCGGAGCACCTCGACCCGCGCCCCGAGCTCGCCGAGCTCCTGCGCGAGGTTGTAGGTGAACGAGTCGTAGTTGTCGACGATCAGCACGACCGGAGCGTCGCTGCTCACGCCGACTCCTCCGCTGCGGCGCCGTCGAGCGCGTCCACCAGCGCGAAGCTGCCGTCCTCGTCACCACGGACCCACTCGCCGGTGATGAGCCATCCGCCATCCGCCGCCACGGTCGGGATCTGGGGCCCCTGCACGGCGAGGCGGCCGGGCCGCCCCGGCCGTGCCAGCTTGCGGGCACGTTCGTCGACGACCACCGCGACCGTGTCGGTCAGCGGCAGCCCGATGGTGCCTCGCTTCGAGCGTCCGTAGATCGGGTTGGCGTGGGTGGGCAGGCAGGCCCCGCTCGGCACGTACAGCGACCGCAGCCGCGCCCCGCCCGCCGCCTGCTCGAACCGGTCGGCGGTGTCGGCATCGAGTGGAGCGCCCAGCGCGAGGCACGCCCGCAGCGACGTCAGCTCGTCACCGTCGCGCCGGTGAACGAGCTCGGCGTAGGCCGAGGCCGGGGCGTACAGCAGGGTCGGCTTGCGGTCGCTGGTCACCTGACCGAGCGTGCCGGCACTGAGCGGCTCGCACAGCACGAGCGTCGCAGCGGACAGCACGGCGTGGAGCACGCACGCGGTCACGCCCACCGGATCGGTGACCGGGATCCCGGCGAGGAGCCGCTCACGTCCGGCCTGTTCATCCGGGACCCACAGGCGCGCCTGGAAGCTGGCCGCGACGAGGTTGCCGTGGGACAGCACGTACGGCTCGCCGGCCAGGGTGATCTCGAGGGCAGGTGCACCGGGGTCCAGCGGGGCCTGAACCGGGGCGGGGTTGGCCTCCCCGAACAGCTCGCCCGCCTCGACCACGCCCTCGCGGAGGGCGGCGGTCGAACGTCGGTGGCGGAGTCGCAGACGGTCGCGCCACGTCCGACCGAGGCGGTGGCGGTCGGCGACGACGAGCGGAGCGACGTCGGGTGAGACGTCGGGGCGCGAGGTGAACAGCGCGTCCAGGCCCTCGAGTGGTGGCGTCTCGGGGGCGATCGGGACGACCACCGCCCCGACGCGCAGGGCCGCGAGGAGGGCAACCGGTGCGAGGACGTCGTTGCCGAGCTGCAACCCGATGCGCGCCGCGACCGAGACGCCCCGTCGGCTGAGGGCGCCGGCGAGCGCGTCCACCGCCTCGCCCAGCTGTGCGTAGGTCAGCTTCCCCGTGTCCGCGTCGACCGCTATCACCTCGGGGAAGTCACGCACCGCATCATCGAGGAACCGGGTCACGGGCACGTCGGGATGGCGGTACGAGGGCGGCACGCCCGGCGGGTAGGACGCCAGCCACGGCCGCTCGAGCTCACCAGGTACCGGGAGGCGCGAGCCGCGGCGACGACGACGCGCCGGCTCGGTGGCGCCTGGCACGTGTGGCCTCCGGCTCGGGGACCGGCGAGTGTAAGTCACTCGAACTAACGTCAGGCAGGTGGCGACCCCCGAGGAGATGTGACCACGGAACCGCTGGGCGACCTTCGCGACGCGGTCGATGCCGGGCTGGCCGCCTTCCTCGAGCGGGCGCTACCGCGGCTGGTCTCGCTGCACCCGGCGCTCCAGGATGCAGCTGACGAGCTGGGAGCGTTCGTGCTCGGCGGCGGCAAGCGGGTGCGGCCGATCTGCCTGCTCCTGGGTCACCGCGCCGCCGGCGGCGACGACGAGCGGGTGACGGGCCCGGCGCTGGCGCTGGAGCTGTTGCACACCTGTGCGCTGATCCACGACGACCTGATCGACGAGGCCGACACGCGTCGCGGCCGGCCGAGCATCCACCACCGCTTCGCCGCGGACCACGGTCGACGCGGCTGGCGAGGCGATCCCCGGACGTTCGGCACCGCCGCCGCGGTGCTCCTCGGCGACCTCGCGTTCGTCCTCGCCGACGAGCTGTTCCTCGACGCGGGCGTCACGTCGGACACGCTTCTCGCCGCGTTGCAACTGTTCACCACCATGCGTGAAGAGGTGATGGCCGGCCAGTACCTCGACGTCGTCGCCGCACACGACGGTCACGGCGACGGCGCGCTCGCGCTGCGGGTCGCCGCGCTGAAGTCCGGCCGCTACACGATCGCGCGACCGCTGCAGCTCGGGGCGGTGCTCGCAGACGGAGATGACCGACTTGTCGAAGGTCTGTTCCGTTTCGGCGAGCCGCTCGGACAGGCGTTCCAGATCCGCGATGACGTGCTCGGGGTGTTCGGCGCCGCCGACGCCACGGGCAAGTCCCGCGACTCCGACCTGCGCGAGGGCAAGCGCACGCTCCTCGTGACCGAGACCTCGGCTCGCCTGTCCGGGGACGACGCGCGGCGCTTCGGCGAGCTGCTCGGTCACCCCGGACTGACCGCCGACGAGGCCGATGAGCTCCGGATCCTCATGCGGGAGTCGGGCGGCGTCGAGGCCACCGTCACGATCGCGGACCAACTACGGGCCGCGGCGCTCGAGGCGCTGCGGAAGCTGGGCGTGCCCGATGACACGCGGCTCGCGCTCGAGCATCTCGCGCGCTTCGTGGTCGACCGCCAGGCGTGACCCGCGGACTCAGCGACCCAGCGTCGGGTCGTCGGTGAGGGTCTCCACCCACGGGAACACGACCGTGAAGAGCACCACGAGAACCACGAGCACGACGAGGCCGATGACCAGCACCCGTGCGACCCGCCGCCCGGTCGAGCGCGCCGCGGCACCGCGTATCGCTCCCTCGGCAGCGCGCGCGTCGACCCCGTCAGAGGTGTCGTCCACCACGGTGGTCCCTCCCGTCTCTGCTCACGCTACCGGCGTGGCGAGCTCCGCGAACACGACGAGCCGCTGACGCGCGCTGAACCTCGGGTGGCACGTGGTGAGGGTGAGCAGGGCCGTGTCACCACCGGCCCCGAGCGGGTCCGGTCCGACCACCCACACATCCCCGGGCGAAACGATCCGGGTCTCGCGGACGACGTAGACCCACTCGCGCCGCTCCCGGTCGACCACGTGGATCTCGTCGCCCGCCACGACGTCGTCGAGATGGTAGAAGGGCGCCCCGTACGTCGTCCGGTGCCCGGCCACGGCGAAGTTGCCGATCTCGCCCGGCCCGGCGCTCTCGGGGTAGTGACCGGGACCGTTGCGGAGCACCGGGAGGCTGACGCCCTCGACGAGGAACAGCGGATCGGCGTGCACCAGCGGCTCGTCGGAGCCGGGGCGTTCGAACCACATCGCCGCGTAGGCGTCGCCGGGGTCGACCGGCTCCCGCGGTCCCTGCGCGACCGGCTCCTCGCCGGGCAGTGCCTCCTCAAGGGGCCCGTACTCGAGTTCGAACTGCTCGAGCAGCTCGGCCTGGGCCCGCTGGGTCTGCAGGTTCGTGAAGAACAGCAGGTACACGAGGTAGAGCAGGATGAGCACCCCGAGGCCGATGAGCGACCAGCCGAGGACACGTATCGCCCGCAGCACGCACGTCCCTTCGCCGTCGGGAGGGTAACGACGCAGCCGGAGGGCGCGTTCCAGCCCACTCGGGGACCGCCGAGGTGAGCCACTACCATCGGTCGCCAGGCGCGCGCACCTCGGAGGGACCGCCCATGCCCGAGAGCAGGCACCGACGCAAGGGCAAGCAGCGGCCACGCCCCGGCAAGGCGGCGGGCCCGCCCCGCAACCCCACGCCGAGCCCAGCGTGGGTACCGATCACCGGCAGCGTGCTGCTCGGACTGGGCGTGCTGATCATCCTCGCGGGGTACTTCACGGCGATCTCGGGCCCGATCCTCGGGCAGAACTTCCCGCTGGTGCTGGGGTTCGTGCTGCTCGCGATCGGCTTCGGCTTCCTCACCCAGTGGCGCTGACAACGGTGGACTTCCACCCGTGTCGTTCTTCCCCAGCCCTGTCCACAGCTGTGGACAGGAGGGGGCGACCGCGCCGCCGCTTTCCACGGAACCTCTCCACAGCCTGTGGACCCGTCCCACGGCTGGTTGACTGAAGCACCCTGGCGTTCGCTGCGTGACGAGGTGACCGCACTACGGGAAGGACGCGACGTGCCGGTCTACGAGTACCGCTGCGAGGGTTGTGGACAGAGCACGGACCGGATCCTGCCCTACGAGCGGGTGGACGATCCCGGACCGTGTCCCGCGTGCGGCGGCGAACTCGCCCGGCGGTGGTCACGGGTGGCGGTGAAGCTGCAGGGGTGGGGCTTCTCGCGCACCGACGCGCTCGTGCCCGACCGCCCCGGAGGCCGCAACGACTTCAAGCAGGTCCAGGAGCGCGCCGAGAAGCTGTCCGACACCGGCGAGCTGTAACTGGCGACGCCGCATCCGCGTCGTCGATACAGCCTTCGCGGTCCACCCACGGCCGAGAGCGCGGTCTCGGCCGCTCGGGTGGCGGGGGGACCCCGGGCGCTGTGATCGACTATCCGGGGTCGACCTCGGTGCGGGCGTGCATGCGCGCCCCGCAGTGACGCGGGGGCAGCCCCGAGCCGGCGGCGACGACCAGTAACTCCGCGCCGCACTCCTCGCACCAGTAAAGGGTCGGTCCTGCCGCGGTGGGCGGAGGCTGCTCGTCGTCCGCGACGTCGACGCCGTGCGCCCCGCGTCGGAACGACCGCAGCGTCGCCGTGCCCCAGGCCCAGACCAACGCTCCGATCAGCGGGGCGAGGACGAACTTCCAGCCCCACACGACGGCGACGAAGGCGGCTGCGGCGATGGCCACGACCGCGACGAGGATCGCCGCCACGGGTCCGCTCCGACCGATCGATCAGCTGGCGAGGTTCTCGAGGATGGTCGCGTTGGCCATCCCGCCACCCTCGCACATCGTCTGCAGCGCGTAGCGCGCACCGCGCTGCTGCATCGCGTGCACGAGCGTCGTCATGAGCCGCGCGCCGCTCGCGCCGAGCGGGTGGCCGAGCGCGATGGCGCCGCCGTTGACGTTCACCTTCTCGAGGTCCGCACCGAGCTCCTCCGCCCACGCGAGCGGGACGGGCGCGAACGCCTCGTTGACCTCGAACACGTCGATGTCGTCGATGCCCAGCCCGCTGCGTTCGAGCACCTGTCG
Organism: Actinomycetota bacterium; assembly: GCA_019347575.1. Taxonomy (NCBI): domain Bacteria; kingdom Bacillati; phylum Actinomycetota; species Actinomycetota bacterium. The sequence goes on from JAHWKY010000036.1 coordinate 21,985, forward strand.
CGTCGCGGGGATGACGCCCGTGAGCATGTAGATGGGGTCGTCTCCGGCCACGGCGAAGGTGTGGAAGCGGGCGAGGGGCTCCAGACCGAGCTCCTCGGCCTTGCTGCGCTCGACGATCAGCAGCGCCGCGGCGCCGTCGCTGATCTGGCTGGAGTTGCCGGCGTGGACGACCCAGTCGATCTGGGGGAAGCGCTCGCGGTACTCGTCGGTCTGGAACGCGGGGCGCAAGTTGCCCAGGCTCTCGACGGTGGTGCCGGGACGCAGCCCCTCGTCGGTCGTGACCTCCTCGACCGAACCGTCCTCCATGGTCGCCTTGACCGGCAGGATCTCGTCGTTGAAGCGGCCCTGCTCGGTCGCCTCGATGGCGCGGCGGTGCGACTCGGCCGACAGCTCGTCGAGCTGTTCGCGGGTCTGGCCCCACTTGGCGGCGATCAGCTCTGCGCTGATGCCCTGCGGCACCAGCCCGCCCTCGTAGCGCTTCGTGATCTGCTCCGTGAACGGCCACCCTCCGGCCGCGGAGGACCCCATCGGCACGCGGCTCATCACCTCGACACCGCACGCGACGGCGATGTCGTACGCGCCGGCGATGACGCCCTGCGCGGCGAAGTGAGCCGCCTGCTGCGACGAGCCGCACTGCCGGTCGATCGAGGTGGCGGGTACGGATTCGGGGAAGCCTGCGGCGAGGACGGCGTTGCGGCCGACGTTGAGCCCCTGCTCGCCGACCTGGCTGACGCAACCGGCGATGACGTCCTCGATGTGTGCGGGGTCGACACCGGTGCGCTCGACCAGTCCACGGAGCGTCTCGGCGAGCAGATCGACGGGGTGCCAGCCGGAGAGCTTCCCGCCGGGCTTGCCCTTGCCGACGGGGGTACGGACCGCGCCGACGATGACGGCTTCGCGCATCTGGGGTCTCCTGGGAGGTCGGGGAGAGGTGCGTTCAGCGTACCGAGCGGTCCGGCGCCGCCCGCAGGCGGCGCCGGACCTCGGTGCTCGCCCTAGTGGGCCGACACCCGGATCCCCCAGACCAGTACCAGCAGGCCCAGGAGGATCCCGAGGCTGACGCCAGCGGCGGGGTAGTCCGTCGTCAGCGTCCACCACAGCTCCGTGATGACCTCCATGTCCTCCACCTCCTATCCCGTCGCGAGCCCTCCGAGACCCGCGCTGGTGCAACCACGCTCTCCCTGTATCGACTACGGAGCGTGAGGACTTGAGCCAAATTGACTACGTTCCGTAGTCGGTTCGGGGGACTCGGCGGTCGGGATGAGGCGGTCCAACCGGGCGGATCAGTGCGCGGCGCGCCACTCGTCGGGCCACGCGGCCTCGCCGAGGTGCCAGCCCGACGTGCGGTGGCCCATCGCCTGAAGGCTGGCGACCAGCTCGGCTTCGTCGGCACGTACCTCGATGAGGTAGGCGGCCGTCCGGCGCGTCCGGGAGCGCTCGCGGGCCTCGGCGACGAGCTCGGTGTCGGGACCGACCGGCGCGAGGTACTGCACCTCGACCGTCAGCGCGACCGCTTGGCGGCCCCACGAGTTGGACGCGACCGCGAGGGCGGCGTCACCCAGTGCGAAGAGCGCCCCGCCGTGCACCGACCCCGCGAAGTTGCGGTGCTCGTCACCCGGTGTCCACCGCACGCGCGCCCACCCGCCGCCCCAGTCCTCCAGCGTCCCGCCGAGCGCGCGCAGCAGCGCATCGCGCCGGAACAGCGCATCGAGCGCGTCGCGGTTGGGGTGCTCGGTCGTGTGGGCATCCACGGTCCCGCGACGGTAGCTGCGTCGGTCGCCGGCGCGCCGTCATCCGCGTTCGGCCAGGAGGGGGATGCGGGCGTTGAGCTCCTCGAGCTCTGAGTCGCCGCCGCTGGCGAGCGAGAGCCCCACGGCGACCAAGGTCGACCCCGCGATGGCGCCGAGGAACGGGGGCAACGTTGGTACGACCGCCGCGAACGTCACCGTGTCCCAGATCGACACCGCACCGCCACCGATCGCGGCGGCCACGACCGCCCCGACGAGCCCCCCGATCCCGCCCGCGAGGACCGCCGGGGCGGTGGCGCGGCGCCACAGGCTGAGCAGCGCCGGGACGACGGTCGCCGCCGCCAGGAGGTCCGCGACCAGGAACAACCGGAGCACCGACACACCCTGGAATGCGACCGCAGCGGCGGGAACCAGCAGGACCGCCGTGACGATGCGGGCATCGCGCAGCGACAGGCTCGGACGCTCGGCCACCACCAGGGAGGCCAGCGCGTTCTCGAGCGTGTCCACCGACGAGGCGACGAGCGCGATCCCCAGGACGAGCACGACGACCGCGACCCAGGTCGCGACGCCGCCCACGAGGGCGAAGAAGGGCACGATCGCCGTGGCCGTCGGGTCGGACACGCCCGCTCCGACCGCGAACGTGCCGAGCAGTCCGACCACCAGCACCACCGGGATGGTCAGCCCCGCGCCGATGAGCGTGCCCCGCCGCAGATCGCGGTCGTCACGCGCCGCCCACACCCGCTGCCAGTAGCCCTGGTGGAACAGGTTCGCCGCGGTCACCGCGATGACGAGAGTGACGGCGGCCTCGACGCCGGCCGCGTCGACACCCGCCCCGCCGGAGCGGTCGAGGGTCCCGCCCAGATCACCGAAACCGGCGACGATGGCGACGACGGCGATCGCGACCAGGGCGAGGACGAGCCAGCCCTGCCAGCGGTCCGTGCGCAGCGACGCACGCAGACCCCCGTAGGCGGTGTACGCGAGCGTGACCGCCGCGACGGCGACGATCGTGACCCGCGCGTCGAGGCCGGCCAGGATCGCGGTGACGCCGCCGATGGCCCCGAGTTCGGCGGTGACGAACACCCACATGTACAGGATCGAGATCCCCACGACGTAGGTGTGGAAGGCGCGACCGAAGCGGAGCCGGACGAACTCAGTGAGGCTGTGGCCGGCCGGGACGAGGCGCCGCAGCCGCGGGCCGAGCAGCCCGAACGCCAGGATCGGGGCGGCGGCTGCCACGGCGTAGCCGACCACGGCATCGACGCCCGCGCGCGCGCCGATCTCGGGCGGGGCGAACAGGATCCAGGCGCCGAGTCCCGACGCGAAGAAGGTCAGGGCGAGCGGCCACGATGACTGGCTGTTGCGCGCGACGAGGTACTCCTCGAGGTCCTCGTCGCCCCGGTCCGTCGTGAAGCCCACCCACGCGAACAGCGCGAGGGTCGCGAGCAGGACGAGGACACCGATGCTGGTCGCGATCACGACGCGCTCCCTCCGCCGGCATGACCCGGATCAGGTGTGGGGTCTGCGTCCGCGGCGCACTCTCAGCCCGGCGTGGGGGCTCCCCCGGCGTTTCGTTCCGCGCGAGCCTAGCGGCCCGATCTGCCCTTCCCGGCGCGATGGTCAGGAGCGATCAGCGGACGCGCTCGTAGGACCGGGGCCCTCGTCCCGTGCGACCACGTCCCCCGGCGGCGCGGTAGACGAGCAGCGCGACGACGGCTCCGACGACCGAGCCGATGAACCCCGAAGCGGTGAAGGCGAGCTCACCGGCGAAGATCAGCGCGGCGAGGAACCCACCGACGAACGAGCCCACGATGCCCAGCAGGACGGTCTGCCAGAACCCCATCGGGTCCGGGCCGGGGACGAGCAGCCGTGCCAGGTACCCAGCGATGGCACCGACGATGATGAGGTAGAGGACGAAGCCGAGCATCGCGCGCTCCTCGATCGATGTCTCCCCCAGGGTGCGCCCTCAGAGGCCCTCGGTGCCGCCCGCTCCTCGGCCATCCGGTCACCACGTCGTGATCGGCGGGGAGCCGTCGTCTCCACGCTCCGTGCTCGCGCGCCTCAGCGCATCCTCTTGCGGCTGACCCCGGGGATCGGCCCCTTCGGGATCGGGATGCGGTCTCCCCCGAGCGCGTCGAGCTTGCGCGCGAGCTCGGGGACCTCGCCCTTCTTCAGTGAGCGGGGGAGCTTCGCCAGCGTGAGCGTGAGCTTGCCGAGCTCGACGACGTTGTCGCCATCACCCTCACCGACGACGAACGTGCGCACCGGCGCGTCCCCGGAGACGCGCTGCATCCGCTTGCGCTCCTTCTGCAGCAGCGCCGCCGCTTGCTTCCCGCGCCCCTCGGCGACCAGCACGATGCCGGGACGCCCGACCGCTCGGTGCACCATCACGGCCTTCCCGGCCACGGCGACGGCAGGCGTGACGAACCACTGTCCGCGCATGGCGTGCATCACCGCGGCCGCCGCTCCCGGTTGCCCCTCGATGGCGGCGATCTGAGCTGCGGTGGCGCGGCGGCCGAACACCGACAGTCCCCCGACGACGAGGCCGAGGACACCGAGCACGATGCCGATGATCAGCGCGTCGAGGAGGATGCCGACGACGAAGGGGATCGCGAAGCCGAGCAGGGCCGCCGCGACGAAGAGGGGGAGGAACCGTGAGTCGGCGTCGGCCGTGGCCTTGAAGGCCTGCCAGAGTTGTCCGAGTCGGCGCATGGCTTCCGTCCGGTCCGAGATGTGGCCTCATCCTACGGGCGCGTGGACGCGGTCTCGATGCAGAGGCCCTCCGGCGGGGCCGGGTGGTTAGGCTTCCGGGTGCCGGGAGGTGACGTGGTGCCGCGGGTGCTCATCGCTGAGGACGACGCCAACATCCGTGCCCTGATCGAGATGGCCTTCGACGAGTACGAGACGATCGTCGCGGCCGACGGGGGGCAGGCCATCGCGCTGCTCGAAGAGACGCGCTTCGACGCCGCGGTCCTCGACGTGATGATGCCGGTGGTTGATGGGTTCGACGTGCTGACCGCGATCCGTACCCACTCCCGCCACGCCAAGGTACCGGTGGTCATGCTCACGGCGAAGACCTCCGAGAGCGACCACATCGAGGGCTTCCAGCGGGGCGCGGACGCGTACGTCACAAAGCCCTTCATGCCCGACGAGCTCGTCGCGACCGTCGATGAGCTGCTCAGCATGTCGTGGGAGGCACGCAGCCGTCAGCGGGATTCGGAGAAGGACCGCGCCGAGTTCCTGCGCCGGCTGGAACGCCGCTTCTGACGACGTGCTCGCTTCGAACGTCGACCGCATCCTCCACATCGCCGGCGACGACGACCGGGTCCTCGACGTCGGCGGTTGGGCACGTCCGTTCTCCCGCGCCGACTGGGTGATCGATCTCCTGCCGTTCGAGACCCGAGGCATGTACGGCTGGGACGGCGAGCGCCGGTCGGAACGCTTCAGCGCCGACAGCTGGATCCAGCGCGACATCTGCCACCGCGACCCGTGGCCGTTCGAGGATCAGCAGTTCGACTTCGCCGTGTGCTCGCACACGCTGGAGGACGTGCGCGATCCGCTCTGGGTCTGCTCCGAGCTGACGAGGGTGGCGCGTGCGGGGTACATCGAGACGCCATCGCGCCTCGAGGAGCAGACCTACGGCGTGCACGGGCCCTGGGTCGGGTGGTCGCACCATCGGTGGCTGGTCGAGGAGGACGGTCGGGGCGGGCTCGTCTTCGTGCTCAAGCCGCACGTCCTGCACGGACGCCCGACCGCACAGTTCCCGACGCGTTTCCTCACCGCTCTCGAGCCCGAGGAGCGGGTCATGACCCTGTGGTGGGATGGCGACTTCACTCGGTCCGAGCGCATCTTCACCGGCCCCGGCGAGATCGATGACTGGCTCGACGCGGTCGTCGAGAGGAACCGGCACCGCATCCCGCCGGAGCCTCCGCCGAGCCGACGCTGGCCGCGACGACGATCCCCGCGGCGGCGCCCCGCGTGACGCCCGTTACGCTCTGGGTCTCCTGAAGGGCCCGTAGCTCAGTTGGCAGAGCGCCTGCTTTGCAAGCAGGAAGTCGTCGGTTCGAATCCGATCGGGTCCACCTAGGGGCAGCTCGCCGGGGTACGCCGGGGTACTTCCCCCATCACCTCGCGAACCGACTCCGGGACTTGCTGAGCGTGGTCACGCGATTGGGCGACGATGAGGGTCGATCGGGGATCGGTGGATCGAGCGGTCGCCGTGCTGTCCGAGTACGGTCAGTCGGCCAGGACGGTCGAACGCGTGAGCTGGACGTGGTCACGGTGGAGCAACACTCGGTAGAGGGGTGGGTGGCGCGTCGATGACGCTCAGCACGAAGACCCCGACTCGTGAGCGCATCCTGGATGCCGCATGGGAACTGTTCGTCCGGCAGGGGTTCGCGGGCACGACAGTCGCGCAGATCGAGGCTGATGCCTCACTGGCTGCCGGCAGTGGCAGCCTGTATCGACACTTCTCATCGAAGGAGGCCGTCCTGCGGACAGTTGTGGATCGGGAGGTGGAGCGGGTCGATGCGGCACGCGAGCTCGGTCCGGAGCCCGTGGAGACGGGAGGCGATGTGCGCGTCGCGCTGGCGATCGAGTTCCAGCGACGCCTCGACAACCTGCGTCGTCTGCATCCGTTGATCGACCTCGTTCGGCGAGAGCGCGAGCATCTGGGTCCTTCCCAGCAACATCTGGGCGACTTGCTCGTGGAACGGAACCTGTCGGTGCGTTCGCAGCGGTTGGCGGCGTGGATGGACGCTGGCGACATCCCACGGCGCGATCCCGGAGCTCTCACGACGACGATCATGTCTGCGTTGACCGGCTACCACCTTGCGGTCGAGTTCTTCGGCGGGCCACCGGGCGGACTTCGCGAGCAGGAACTGATCAGCACGCTGGTGGATCTCGTCACCGGTCAGTAGCTGCGCGGTCGTGCAAGTGTCTACTTGCGTAGCGCAAGGGCCGCTTGTAGCGTCGCCGGCTCGACAGGCGGATGCACTGAGGGGTCGGACCTTGTCCCAGGGAAGCCGGATGCCCGATGGGGGTCGAGCGCGCCGCGTCGCGTGGGGGGACGGCGTGGTTCGTCGGCTCCTCCTGATGTTGGCCGTGATGCTCTTCGCACCGGTGTCGGCGTTGCCGACATCGGCACAGGAGAATCCGGTGAGCCTGGACCCGGACAAGGGCACGAAGGACGGTTCGCCGGTCGACGACCTGCCAGACCACATCCGCCTGCTCGACATCCAGCTGCCGGACGACGGCAAGGCGATGCGTCCCGATTGGTCGCCGGACGGCGAACGCCTCATCCTGCTCGATGCTCCGATCGGCGATGTCTGGGAGCACGACTTGGCGGCTGGGACGACGCGGAACCTGACCGGCTCGCTGCTGCCCGCCGGGGTGATCCGGGCCCACCACCTCAGCAACGGCGACCTGGTGCTCTGTGCTCTCACTGAACGGAGCCCGGGCGAGCCCGAATCGGACCGCTTCAACGGGCAGCTGTTCGTCGTGCAGCGTCCGCTGGGGACACGCGCACCGGTCCCCCTGGGCGAACCATGCTGGGAAGGCATCGCGGTCTCCAAGGATCCCACGTCGACGAGGATCGCCTGGAACCGATCGACCATCGACTTCACCGCCGTTCCCGAGGTCTTCGTCGAGGCCCTGATCGGCGAGTCGCAGGTGTTGACCGGCACGGTCGTCTACGACGCCGACGGGACGCCGAGCCTGGTCGACGTCGCCGTCGTGCTGGACAAGACCGACGTCTCGCCCGACACGCCGGCGGTCGAGGCGCAGGACTTCCGACCCCTCGACGACGGCGACCCCGATCCGGACGACGAGCTGATCTTCACCGCCTACTTCCACAAGGGCGGCCAGGCGATGGGCATCGACCTCGATACGGGTGAGATCACCGACTACGCGTTCGACTCGCCCTACTACGAGGAGGCCGAGGGCACCGACCCGGGCGGCGCGTACGTCATGGTCGAGCGGGACCTGACCATCACCCTGTTCCCCGGCATGGTCGACATCTGGCGACTTCCCCTCGACGGCTCCGGAGCGTTCGAGCGGATGACGACCTTCGACCACTACGAGGGCTTCGGGGCGAACCAACCGGTCATCTCGCCCGACGGGACGCGCATGGCCTTCGGGCTCAAGGTCGAGGGTGAGGAAGGCGAGAGCGACGGCATCCTGATCATGGACCTGGTGGCCTTCGACGATCTGCCGGAGCCGGAGCCGGAAGGGCCGGACTCCGCGCCGCCCCCGGTGGACGAGGACGACGCGGTGGGCGAGTTGGCGGCAACCGGCTCGACGCCGGCGATCCCGGCGCTGCTCGTTCTCGGTCTGGCCGGGCTGCTCGCGACGTCCCGACGCCGGCGCTCCTCGCGGGCACCCATCGACCCGTGATCACCAGGCTCTCGCGCGTAGCCGTTCGGTGTCGTCGACTCGTCTTGCTCGGGGTCGTGACGGCCGGCATGGGCCTGGTCGGCCCGATGTCCATGGCGCACGGTTCCGAGGACGTGGACTACCTCACGGCGCCCGTGGTGGAGACGAAGGTCCTCGACTGGGGGCATCGGCCCGCGTGGTCACCGGACGGCACGAAGCTGGCCTTCCTCGGCCTGCAACACCACTTCGGTGCTGGCCTCGCGTACGAGCTCGACCTGGCCACGGGTGAGGTCCGGTGCCTGACCTGCCACCTCGAGAACGGGTCCGTGCTGCGTGTCTACTACCTCCCCGACGGCAGCTTCCTCTTCCAGGCACCCGCCACGCCGCTGTACCCGACCAGCCCGGCCGACACGTCCATCCCCGAGCACTTCAACTGCGCGATCGCCGGAAGGGAGCACCAGCTCGGCCTGGGCACCGACGACGTATCGGGCCTGTTCCGGTGCGAGCTCTATTGGCTGCCCGCATCGCTGGAGGGGCCGCTCCAGCCGCTCGGTGTGCACTCGTTCGAGGAAGTCGCTATTGACCCGTCGACGTCCCGGATCTCCTGGGTCGTACCCGCAGGAGCGGTGACACCCGACTGGCAGATCTGGCTCGGCGACCTCGTCCACGAGGGCCAGCACGCGCAGCTCATCAACCGGCAGCAGGTGTTCACGACGTTCCCGGAGTCGGTTGCGGACCCGCCGGTCATGGCGTGGATCGAGGTCATGGACTTCTTCGTTGGACGCGAAGCCATGCTCATCTACGCGAGGCTGATCGGCACCGAGAATCAGGGCGACGGCGAGGTCCTCGAGCTCGACCTCGCCACCGGCGCGCTCACGAACCACTCCAACAACCCGGCGCACGAAGAAGCTCACCTCTTCTTCCCCGACGACACCTTCGCGCTCAACGAACGAGACGACGGCCTGTGGGCGCTCCAACTCGACGGCACGGGCCAGCACACCCGTCGTTTCGCCGACGGCATCGGCGCCGTCTCCTCACCGGACGGCCATCGCGTCGCGTATGCGAAGGAGACCGCCGGTCCGGGTGGCCTTTGGGTGGCGACGTTCGGCGGCGCCCCATCGGGTCCCCTCGACGACGGACGACCCAGCGACGTTGTCTCCGAGCCCCCCGCCACCTCGCTTCCGTCAACCGGTTCCGCGGCACACGTCGTCGGGCTCGCAATGCTGGTGTTGGCCTTCGCGTCGCGGCAGGTCAGAGGCACATCGCAGCACTCGGTGACACCCGCCGCGACGGGGGTGAACCCCTTTGTAAGCAGGAGTGGTCGGTTCGAATCCGATCGGGTCCACCACGCCAGTGCCCGCCCCGTCGATGTACGCGTTCCGGTGCGATACGGCACCGAAGTGCATACACCGAGTGACCACGAGGGTGATCGCGCGGGCGAGAGTCGCGAGGTGGCGATCGTCAGCTGCTGGGCAGGGCACCCAGCTTCTGCAGTCGCATCTCGATCGCACGTTGCGAGCGGCCATGCTCGCGGGCGAGGTCCGCGAGCGACGCCCCGTCCTCGAACGCCGTGACGAGCTGACGCTCCTCGTCCCGCGTCCACGAGCGGAAGGCGTTCGCGTTGCGTTCGCGGGCCCGTTCCACGACCTCGTCGCGGTCGCCCGTGTCGTCCACGGCACGCAGTCGCGGCCGCCGACCTTGCCCAGCGGAGGACGGCGTGGACGGAACCGGCGCCGCCGCGCCGGCTTGCGCCCGCGCCCCGAGCACTCGAGCCAGGCCCTCGAGGAAGGCCGTCAGCTCGTCGGCGTCCTCGACGGTGATGCGGCACACGTCCTCGTCCCCGTCCGGTGTCTCCTGTCGCAGCGTCAGACGGCCGCGGTCGGGATCGGCGACGAAGACGAAGTCCTTGCCGTCCTCCTGGACACGGACCTCACGCCGTTCACTGATGGCGCCCATGGGCGTGACGGTACGCAGCTCGTTCCGTCGCGCCGATGGCCGCTCGGACAGGGAGGATGGCGTGGGAAGCGCGCAGGGGATGGCCTGTCCGGCGTCGAAGTCGTCGAAGGAGAGGTAGCTACGGAGGGGAACCGCACATGCGCTCGAAGCTGACCATCCTCGTCGCGCTCGCACTGGCAGGCACCGCGATCGCCGCCATCCCGGCATCGGAGCACGGGGAGGAGGGCCCCACACCGACCACGATCACGACGGCGGAGGTGAACCCCACAGGACCCGCAGCGTGGGAGATCACCGGCACCGTCGACTACGGCGGGCAGGCGCCGGTCGTGCTCGGGACCGACGCCACCGGGGACGCCCCACCGAACGGGACCGGGCACACCGCGGGCCTCGGTCTGGACCTCACCCAACTGGTCGCGTACGCGTCGGACGGTGACGAGCCGGTCGTCACCCTCGAGTGGCACGCGACGGCGCTCGATCAACTGCCCCCGCCCGAACTCATCCGGTACTACTGGCAGGTCGAGATCGGCCTCAGCGGCGGTTGGGCGTTCCAGGCCAAGACCAGCGATGTGGTCTCAGCGGCCAACCTCGGCGACGGCGAGCCCGAGACTATCGCCGGCAACGTCGCCTCGTACGCCGGCTCGACCGTCCCGAGCTTCCGTATCCGCGGCAACTGCGGCAACGTCACGGTGGGACCCGTGTCGCCCGCCAGCAACTGCGGTCACGTGGCCTGGGTGGATGGGGAGTTCGACTTCGACGCCAACGTCGTGCGCTTCTTCCTGCCCCTCGATCTCGACAACGCTGCGGCGATCCGTCCCGGCGCGGTCCTCACCGCGGTCGAGAACGGCACGTACGCCGCGATCCAGGCGGTTGCCGACATCGGCAACACCCGCGACACGATCGCGCAGGAGGTCGCCTACACCATCCCCGAGCGGACGGCGTCGGTCTCGTTGGTCGACGCCGACGGCGAGCTGGTCAAGGCCGGCACGCTGACCGTGGCCGACGACAGCAGCATCAGCGGCGGTCTCGATGCCGGGGCGATCGCGCCCGGTGCGTACCGGCTCGACGTGACCGCGTGCTTCGCCGCCAACTGCGACACCGACACACGCACCGTCACGGTGTCGTAGCCGCGGGCAGGTCGACCGCGAACGTGGAGCCGCGGTCGACATCGCTGCACACCACGACGCGGCCGCCGTAACGCTCGGCGAACCCACGCACGATCGTCAGGCCGAGCCCCGCACCCTGGGTCGGCCGGGTCATGACGTCGCCGAGCCGCACGAAGCGTTCGAAGATGTGGGCATGCTCGGATGGCGGGATGCCGGGCCCTTCGTCCTCGACGGCGATCGTCACCTCGCCGCCGTGCACCTCCGCGGTCACGGTCACCGCCCCGTCCGTGTGACGCAGCGCGTTGTCCAGCAGGCCCCGGACGATCCGCGCCACGGCGCGATCGGTCGCCAGGACGCTCGCCGCTTCGGGGAGTTGGGTCGTGACCCGCTCGCGGTCCTCGTCGGGCAGATCCTCGATCGCCCCGGTGACCACCTCGACGACATCGACGGGCTGTGCCGTCGCCGCCCACGTCGGATCGTCCACCGTCGCGGCGTCGATGAGGTCGCTGACGAGCGCCTCGAGTCGCTTCAACGAGACGAGCATCAGATCGGCGAACTCGCGGATACGGTCGGGCGTCATGCGGTCGGCTGCCCGCTCCATCGTGAGCAGCAGCGCCTTCAGGGGTGTCATGGGGGTGCGCAGCTCGTGGGCCGCGGTCGCGATGAAGTCGGCGCGTGCCTGCTGCTCATCGTCGAGCCCGCCGAGCTCCTCGACGACGAGCACGACCCCGACGGTGCCCTGCTCGTCGGCAACCGTCGCGGTCCGCATCGCGATGTCCAACCACGTGCCATCGACGTGCAGGAGCGAGAGCCGCTGCGTCGTCGTGTCCCGCGGCGTGCGGAGCGCATCGGCGATCGGGTTCCCGATCGCCACGGGCAGCTCGCGCCCCGCCGCGTCCCGCAGCCGTAGCGCCATGAACCACGCATGGCCCACGACCGCCTCAGCGGTGAAGCCGGTCAGCTCCTGCATGCCGGTGTTCCAGAGCAGGATCACGCCATCGGGACCGATGACCGCCACGGCGTCCGCGGTGACCCCCACGACGCGTTCGAGGTAGCGCGTGGCCAAGCCGCGCGCACCATCAGCGACGTCGTGTCGGGCCGGCATGGCCCTCACCTCCCACCTGACTAGTGACACCATCGGACTTCTGAGCCAGAACGGACATGGCCCGACCGGGTCACGCGGCGTGGTCCGTTGGAGCTAGACGGCTGTACGCCGAACGGCCGCAACCCCCGCGGAACGGCCCCCTCGGCCAGGTCGCTCACCTAGGGTTCCGCGTGGCGAACGGGAGGGTGAGCGTGACCTACTTCGTGACCGGCGCGACGGGCTTCATCGGCAACCAACTCGTGCGCAGGCTCCTGGCGCGGGACGGAACCATCCGGGTGCTCGTCCGTGAGGGCTCGCTGGATCGCCTCGCGGACCGTCTCGCTGAGTGGGGTACGACCGAGGAGCGGGTGGTACCGGTCGTGGGTGACCTCACCGCGCCCCGCCTCGGTGTATCGGACGAGGATCTCGACGTGCTACGTGGCGCGGTCGATCACGTCTTCCACCTCGCGGCCGTCTACGACATCGAGGCCGACGAGCAGACCCAGCGCGAGGCCAACGTCGCCGGGACCCGCAACGTCGTTGGGTTCGCCAACGCGATCGAGGCGGGACGGCTGCACCATGTCAGCTCGATCGCGGCAGCCGGCAACGAGTACCGCGGCGAGTGGCGCGAGGACATGTTCGAGCAGGCCGAGGGCCTCGACCAGCCCTACTTCGCGACCAAGCACGAGGCCGAGGGGATCGTGCGACGAGAGGCCGACGTCCCCTGGCGCATCTACCGCCCCGCCATCGTCGTGGGCGACAGCCGCACCGGTGTCACCGACAAGATCGATGGGCCCTACTACTTCTTCAAGCTCATCCAGCGTTTGCGTCGGATGTTCCCGCAGTGGCTGCCGTTGATCGGCGTCGAGGGGCGACCGGTCAACATCGTGCCCGTGGACTTCGTCGCGGATGCGCTCGACCACATCGCGCACCTGGAGGACACGGACTGGGACGGCACGGCGTTCCACCTCACCGATCCCAACCCCTACCGCGTCGGGCAGATCATGAACATCTTCATGGACGCCGCCCACGCGCCCCGCTTCGGTATGCGCATCGACTCGCGTGCGATCGACCTGATCCCCAAGACCGCCCGCAACGTGATCGGCTCGCTGCCTCCGATCGCGAACGCGCGCAAGGCCGTGCTCGGCGACCTCGGCATCCCCGACGAGGTGCTGGGCTACATCAACTGGCCGACCACCTACGACCGCCGCAACACCGACGCCGCCCTCGAGGGGACCGACATAGAGGTTCCTCGGCTGGAGGACTACGCCTACAGGCTGTGGGACTACTGGGAGCGCAACCTCGATCCGGAGCTGTTCAGGGACCGGTCGTTGAAGGGCGCGATCGGCGAGCGGACCGTGATGGTCACCGGGGCCTCCGACGGCATCGGTCGCGAGATCGCGCTGGTCGCCGCCGAAGCCCAGGCGCAAGTGCTCCTGGTGTCACGCACACGCGAGAAGTTGGAGGCGGTCGCGGCGGAGATCGAAGAGGCTGGCGGCACCGCGTCGGTGCATCCGTGCGACCTCAGCGACCTCGACGACATCGACCGCTTGGTCAAGGAGGTCCTGGCCGAGCACGACACCGTTGACGTGCTGGTCAACAACGCCGGCCGATCGATCCGACGTAGCGTGCGCCTCAGCTTCGACCGCTTCCACGACTACGAGCGCACGATGACGCTCAACTACTTCGGGGCGGTCAAGCTCATCCTCGGGCTGCTACCCGCGATGATGCACAACAAGAGCGGACACATCATCAACGTGTCGTCGATCGGCGTGCAAACCAACACGCCCCGCTTCTCCGCCTACGTCGCATCGAAGGCGGCGCTCGACGCGTTCAGCCGCTGCGTCGCGTCGGAGATCATCGACAACAACGTGCACGTCACGACCGTGTACATGCCGCTGGTCCGCACCAAGATGATCAGCCCAACCAAGATGTACGACTACTTCCCGGCGCTGTCTCCGGAGGAGGCCGCCGAGCTGGTGTGCAACGCGATGATCGGCCGACCCAAGAAGGTCGCCACCGGCCTCGGCAACTTCGGCGAGGTCATGTACGCGATCTCGCCGAAGGTCGTCGACCAGGTGCTGCACCAGGCATACCGCATCTTCCCCGAATCGGCCGCCGCCAAGGGCGAGGAGGGGGAGAGGAGGGAGAAGGCCTCCGCCGAGGGGGTCGCGTTCGCCCACCTGCTGAAGGGCGTGCACTGGTGAGTGGGGGCTCTAGACCAGGCGCTCCTGTCGCGCCCATCGCAGCGTGTGCGCCATACCCTCCTGCAGGCCGAATTGCGGCTCCCAACCGAGGTGCAGACGAGCACGCTCGATGGAGTAGGTGCCGGGGTGGGTGACGTACTCGAGCGCCTCGGGTGACACCGGCGCGGGTCGGCCGCGGAGGCGAGCGACCCCGGCGATGAGGTGGCTGAGCGCCGCGACGGCGGGGCGCGGCGCTGAGCGGAGCGTCACGCCGAGAGCATCGGCGTAGTGGCCGAAGAACTCGCGCGTCGTCACGCCGGTGCCGCCGGTGATGTTGAACACGCGGTGCCGGCCGTCGTGATCGGCCGCCGCCAGGGCGCCCCGCACCGCGTCGTCGACGTAGGTCGGCGTCAGGATCCCGCTGCCACCGTCGACGAGGGCGAACAGGTTCCGGCGCATCAGCCGCAGCGGACGCACCGTCCACGGTTGGCTGCCGGGGCCGTACACGTCGCCGAGGCGGACGACGACGACGTCGAGGCCGGTGTCGGCGGCGACGCGGAGGGCTTGGTGCTCGGACGAGATCTTCGTGTCGGTGTAGGGGCTGCCGGTGGGGACGAGCGCGGCGTCCTCGCTGACGCCGTTGGGGAAATCGGTGCCGTACACCACGACGGACGACACGTGCAACACCCTCGAGACGCCGCGCTCCGCGGCCGCCTCGACGACGGTTCGGGTCCCTCCGACGTTGACGTCGTAGAACCTCGCCCGGTCGCCGGACTCGGCGACGATCGCAGCGGTGTGGAGGACGAGGTCGGCGCCGTCGAGCGCGTCGCACCACGGACCGGGGCGGCGCACATCGGCGGCGGTGATCGCGCGCTCATCGTCAGGGCGGAGGTCGAGACCGCGAACGGTCCAGCCGCGCCGGGCGAGCTCAGCGGCAGCGTGTGACCCGAGGAACCCGGCTGCGCCCGTGACGACCGCGGTGGGCACGGCTCAGCTGGAGGCAGCGACGATCAGACGTCGCGCGGCTCCTCCCAGAGCGCTTCGTCGAGCTCCTGGTCGCGCTTCTTCTTCCAGAAGAACAGCGCGCCACCGACGGCGGCCAGCAGGAGGGCGAGCTTGCCCTTCTTGCCGCCCTTCTTCTCGTCCTCGTCCTTCGCCACAGCATCCTCCGCGTGATCGTCGTGGTGCGTCACGGTGCTCTCCCCGTTGTCGGGTCGGGGGGCTGAGCCTAACCAGCCAGGGCGGGGCGCGTCACCGACGAGGTTGCTGGTTCCGACCGGAGCGCGGGCGGATGCTGCGGCCACCCGACGGCCTGGACGAGCGATGAGCTTCAACGTGCTCGTGATGGGCGCGATCATCGGGGGGTGGAACTGACGTGTCGGTGGGCACGATGGACTTGAACGATCGACCTCGACCTTATCAGGGCCATCGCGGTCGTTTCGCGGGTTGTCACGGAAGGCCCGATGTGCCGCTGACCTGCGATAACACACCGGTGTAGTTCATCGCGTACTGCGTCGTGGCGCCCGGTCCCGCCGATCTTGTGCCCAAGCTGTGCCCACGCCGAGAAGTGCTCGATCGCGTCTCCACCTGCGGGCCGTCGCAAGCTGCCTGACGTCGGTCATCACGCTGGCTCGACGCTGATCGAGGTGACCTTGGCGACGACGTCGTAGGAGAAGGCCGTCGGGCCTTGTACGAAGCCCGAGGCCGCCACCTCGGCCGCGACGAGGACCTTGTTCGACCCGAGCGGCTCTCCGTCGTCACGGACCAGCGTCGTCTCGAGTGTGTAGGTGCCCGGCTGAGCCTGGCTGCTCTCCACCCTGGTCAAGGGGAGGATGAGTGGCGGGAGCCCCGGCCCGGTCACGACGTGGAACCCCGCGAGCTGCTCGGAGACGCTCGACCGCACCGGGCCACTGCCATCGCGGTCGGGCTGGAAGGCGGTGAGGACCAGGTTCACGGCGGCGCTCCCACCGTCCGCTTCCTCCGGCGGTGAGAGTTCCACCGCGGTCACCTCGAAAGTCGCGGTGACCCGGACGGCCTGCCTTGGGCCCCAGGTGGGTCGGTAGTCTATGATGGTCGCCAGTTGGCCCCAGTGGTGCTCCTCGTGCCCCTCGAAGTCCCCGGCAGTGCGCGCGAGCCCGCCGTGGTTCTCGGCCTCGGTGACCAGCCGGCAGGGCCGCTCCTGGCACCCATCCTCGATCGTCCACGACCCGTCGTAGGGCTGACCTCCGTGGGCAGCCACCAGCAGGATCGCGGCGGTCGCGACGGCGATCGGGATCCTCGCTCTCATGTCGATCTCCCTCCTTGGAAGGCACCGCCGCCGAAACGACTTGCGCAGCCCGTTCATCGAGCTCAACGTCGTGGGCGTAACACCAGCTGGAACGGCAGGGCGGCGGGAGGGAACGATTCGGGAGTCGATGGAACGCACCCGCTCGCCCACCCTCGCCCTCAAGCGACGGTACGGCCCCTGGGCGGTCGCGCCAGCGAGGGTGTAGGCGCGTTGCTCTGCTCATCGGGCTAGCGGGTTCCACGTGACCGAGCACTGCGGTGAACCGACGTCGCGATCACGCGCTCGCCCGCCCGATCGCCGCCCGGCAGCCTCAGTCGGTGGTCGCCAGGCTGCCGGAGACGATCGGGAGGGTGACGGCGCTGATCGTGCCGGGACCGGTGGTCCACCGTGAGCTGGGGGCGGAAGGGGTCGCGTTCGGTCTTCCACCCGGCTGAGCCCACCGTGAGTACGAGTCTATGGCCCGCGGGGATGCGGCTTGCCAGCGGCAGGCTGGTCAGGGTGATGTCGGTCGGGGTGTCCACCGGGAAGTCCGCGCCCTCGTCGGTGAACACGTGGCGCAAGTCGCCGATCGCCTGGCCGGACGCCGCCAGCTGCGCCCTCCAAGACTCGGTTCAGCCTCGTCTCAGAACTCCACGACCGCCTCGTTGGGACAGGTCGAGGCCTCGCCAGGTTCCTCTACGGAAGCGAAGCGGTCTCACTGACGCTCACCGTTGTCGTGCGTCCCGCGGTGTCCCAGACGGTGAGTTCCAACTGGTAGTCGGTCGAATGCGCCCCGCCCCGGACCGTGGTGAGGGGCGGGTATGATGCTGTCATACCTGCGGTGTGGGAGGCACTCATGGCTGTCAGGAAGGTAGCGGTCACGCTGCCCGAGGAATTGTTCGAAATGGTCGAGCGACTCCGGGACATCGAGCATCGTTCGCGGTCCGACGTGTTCCAGGACGCGCTGCGCCGCTACTTCGGCGAGCCGGTGTACGAGCCGTCCGAGGAGGAGCGTCGCCTACTCGACGAGGCCCTGGCCGGGCTGGAGCGCGAACCGGCCGCAGGTCGGTCGTGGAGCGACGTCCGGGCCGAGATCTGGCCCGAGTGAGTGGACCTGTTCCTCAGGCCCGAGGCCGTTGCTGACCTGCGCGCGACTCGCGCGTACTACGAGGAAGCCGAGGCCGGGCTCAGCCGCCGCTTCGTGGCGTCGCTGGACGAGCTGTTCGTCCGACTGCGGGCGTTCCCACGCAGCGCCCCACCGGTTGCCGGCTACGAGGATGTGCGTCGTGCCGTGGTCCGCGGGTTCCCCTTCGTGGTCTTCTACCGTCTTGGGCCGGACCGGATCGACATCTTGCGGGTCTCACACGCCGCTCGATCAGACGCCGATCGGCCGCGCGACGCCGGGGTTTGAAGCGCCCCGCGATCTGCGCTCATCGCCTCGAAAGCGGGTACCGGCAGGGTCATCGGCCAGTGCCTGCCGCGCCACCGCCACCAGGGGTTCCTGAAGTTCCTGCGCACCATCGACCGCGAGGTCCCCAAGAGCCTGGCCGTCCACCTGATCCTCGACAACTACGCCACCCACAAGCACCGTGACGTGACCACGTGGCTGGCCAAGCACGCCCGCTTCCACCTGCACTTCACCCCGACCTCGAGCTCGTGGCTCAATGCCCGGAACCGCCGCTGCGACCCCATCCAGCCATCCCCGCCGGTCACTTCAAGAGAGCCGCACCCGAATGAGTTCGCGCGCTGGACACACCCCCGGGAGGCCGCTTCCGCGCAAGCGCCTCCGTTAACCGCCCCGTCCCCGACTAGGGGCCGGACGACGGCGTTGGGCACGAGCTACGACTCGTCGCCTCGGGCCCTCACCGCATCGAGAAGGCCGCCGCCATCGTCCGTCTCGCATGTCGTCAGGTTTCCGTGAGCCGCCCCGTGTGGCGGTGGCAGGCATTCCTGGGTGCCGAAGTTGAACCGGTTCAGCCGGATGTGATCCTTGAGCCGCGGATCGTCGACGGCGAAGACGTCGAAGCCGCGCTCGGTCTTCGGCGTAAAGTCGCCATCGAACGTGTTGTTGGCGTAGACGAACCCGTTGTACCAGTAGGAGGACCAGGGATTGGATCGCCGCTCGGGGTCGTCGGGTTCTGCCCTGTAGTGGGCGATCTGCTCAGGGTTGTCGGGATCGGTGAAGTCGACCACCGTGGTGCCACCCAGGAACCAGCCGGCGACGAGGACGTCCCGGCCGCTGCGCAGGGGGACGACGTTGAACTGGTGCGCGGTGCAGCCGCCCGCCTCGACGGGCTGGGGGAGCTGGTAGAAGTTCTTGAGCACCGGGACGGCCGGATCGCTGATGTCGTAGAACCAGAGGGCGCCGATTGGGGAGGAGGTCGCGGGCCCCGGGCACGGCCCCGATGAGGCGAGACCGGCGAGAGCCTCGTCAGCCACGACCAGGATGTTCCCGTCCCACGAGAACGTCGACCCGTGGACGTTGTCCATCTCGGGATTGGAGGTCACAGAGACGAGCGAGGGATCAGCCGGATCGGAGATGTCCCAGATCTGGACCTGCGTCGACTTCTCCCCGGCGCAGGCGGCGAGGTTCCGAGGGAGGAACACCGAGACGTCGTGACACGCTCCAGCGAACCCGGAGGAGGGCGGAGCGAAGTCGACCCAGTTGATCACCCGCGCGTCGACCGGGTTGCGCAGGGGGACCTCCACCACCGCCTGGTTGGTCCGGTTCACGTAGACGATGAGCCGAGGGTCGCGCTTCCCGGTCGCGGGATCACGGTGCTCGAGGTCTGGGACGAGGGTGTGGGTGTGCGAGTCGCTACAGCGCGTCGGATCCCTCCGATCGGGGCACGTGTTGACGCTGGCGATCCGCTCCGGTGCCTCGGGGTTCTCGATCGAGACGATCTGGAGCCCCATGAAGCCTTCGGGGTCACCGAGGGACTCGCCGTGGCAGTCGTCACTAGTCAGAACGTTCTCCGACGACGACAGGAACACGAGGTCACGCCAGACTGAGACGTCGGCCCCCGTCTTCACGCATTCGAATACGCCCCCGATGTTCGTGGGCTTGGTCGGATCGGAGATGTCCACCAGTTGGAACCCGTCGTTCCTGCCCCCCGGGTCCCCGTCGGCGGACCCGTGGGAGAGCACCGCGGTGTCGCCCCAGAAGGCGAGATCACCGCCGTGGCCGGTGTCGAGCGTCGCGACCAGCGACATGTTGTCGGAATGGATGTCGGTGTTGTGGTCGGCGCGGGCTCCTTGGTCCCCTACTACGACGAGCGACGCGAACAACGCCGCCGTCAGGGCGGAGGCCACCAGCCGAGGCCTCGACCTCACGATACGCTCGGATCGATTCCTTGTTCCGGTCATCTCTCCTATTAGGTGCGTGGCCATGCGGCCCCTCCTCCGGTCGGCATGCCGAGCGGCGCTGCTGGCGCTCGCCGCCTCCGTGGGAACACGCGTTACAACGCCCGGCACAACCGGCGTGCGTCGTGGAACGACGTGACCTGGCCAGCGAGTGACCAACGCGGTGTCCGCCAGGTCTTCCTAGGCACCGATCTGGAACGAGAAGTCGGATCCGACCCCCGGCAGCCGGCGCTCCCCCGCCGTGGTCGGCGTTCCAGGGGTGCTGACCGACCACCCCTCGCTGTGGTCCTCTAACCCGAGCGGCCAGTCGCCCCGTTGCGACGGACGTCGTAACCCACGCGAACAGCGCGCTGCGAGAGGAACGACCGCGATCGGGAGGGAACGACGGTCGCCTCTCAGGTCCGGGCGGATGCCGGTCGCCTGCGTCGTGGCGATGGGGTCTCCGCGATCGGCAGGGTGAACCGGAAGGTGGTGCCCCCGCCGAGGGTGCTGTCGTAGGTGATCTCGCCGCCGTGTGCCTCGACCAGCCGGCGCGTCAACGCCAGCCCGAGGCCGGTCGATGCCTGCCCGGTCCGCGGGGCGGTGCGCTGGACGCGGAAGAAGGGCTCGAACAGCTGGTCGCCCACACCGTCGGGG
>JAHWKY010000037.1 GCA_019347575.1 Actinomycetota bacterium
TGATGGCGGTATCCACCGCGGCACGTTCCCATCGCTGGCGAGTGCTTCGTCGCTCGCCGACATTCTGGGTGGGCGGATTCCTCGTGCTCATGTGGGTCGTGTTCACCATCTTCGGCGACTTCGTCACCCCATACGAACCTCAGGGCAGCCCACAGGACATCCTCAATCGGCTCCAACCTCCTTCGTCGGAACACTGGTTCGGCACCGACGATCTCTGGCGCGACGTGCTCTCCCGGGTTCTCGCCGGCGCTCGCCAGGTACTGACCATCGCATTGGCGGCCACGCTCATCGGCACTGTGTTGGGAACGGCGATCGGCCTGGTGATCGGCATCGCGCTCGCCGGCACCAAGGGCGTGGTGGTCGAGGTCAATTCCGAGACCGATTTCGTCGCCCGCAACGATCTGTTCCAGGGGCTGGTGAAACTGATCGCGCAGGTCGCGCTCGCGATGCCGGCCGAAGTCCGGCAGGCGGTCGAGAACGCCAAGGCCGCGCAGCCGGCCTGGGCGGCGACGAACCCGCAGCGGCGCGCCCGCGTCATGATGACGTTCGTCCAGCTGCTGCACCGCGACATGGGGCCCGTCTCGCGCTACCTCGGTCCGTGGGTTCCGGAGCCGCAGCTGTGGCAGGACCCCGTACCCGACGTCGATCACGAGCTGATCGACGACGAGGACATCGCCGGACTCAAGGAGAAGCTCCTCGCGTCGGGGCTGTCCATCACCCAACTGGTCTTCACCGCCTGGGCGTCTGCGGCCAGCTTCCGCGGCACCGACAAGCGTGGCGGAGCCAACGGGGCACGGATCCGCCTCGCGCCACAGAAGGACTGGGAGGCCAACGACCCAGCGGAGCTCGCCAACGTCCTGGCAACCCTCGAGGAGATCCAGCAGGACTTCAACAGTGCACGGTCCGGAGGGAAGAAGGTCTCGCTCGCCGACCTGATCGTCCTGGGCGGGTGCGCGGCCGTCGAGCAGGCAGCCAAGGACGCCGGGCACGACGTCACGGTCCCGTTCGCGCCGGGGCGCACCGACGCCTCGCAGGAGCAGACCGACGTCGAGTCCTTCGAGGTGCTCGAGCCGCGAGCCGACGGCTTCCGCAACTACCTCCGAGCCGGCGAGAAGCTGTCCCCGGAGACCCTGCTTCTGGACCGGGCGAACCTGCTCACGTTGACCGCTCCCGAGATGACAGTGCTCATCGGAGGCATGCGCGTCCTGAACGCCAACTCCGGGCGAGCCGAGCACGGCGTCGTCACCGACCGTCCCGGAACGCTGACGAACGACTTCTTCGTGAACCTGCTCCACATGGGCACGGAGTGGAAGGCGTCGGAGGCGACCGAGAACGTGTACGAGGGTCGCGATCGCACGACGGGTGAGGTCAAGTGGACCGCAACCGCCGTCGACCTCGTCTTCGGTTCGAACTCCCAGCTGCGAGCGATCTCGGAGGTCTACGCGCAGGACGACTCGAAGGAGAAGTTCGTGCGCGACTTCGTCGCCGCCTGGGACAAGGTCATGACCCTCGATCGCTTCGACCTCGACTGATCGCTCGTGCCCGGCCCGGAGGAGACCACGCATGGCCGAGACCGATCTGCCGGAGCCGACCGAGGAGGACGAGCGACGGGCCCTCGAGCTGTACCGGTTGGTCGAGGACAACGTCCTGCGCGCCACGTCGCCAGGCGATGAGCGCTGCGGCAACTGCCAGTACTACCTCAACCCCGGCGAGAAGCTGTCCTACTGCTGGCACCCCAAGCTCCGCATCCTGGTCGATGCCGACTGGTGGTGCCAGTGGTGGGAGCAGATCCCCGAGGGGTAAGTCCGGTACCTGAGGTGGTCAGACGCGGGTGATGGGGATGCGACAGCCGGCGCTCCACGGGGCGTGTCTGCAGGTTCGACACTCGCAAGGGATTCCCTGCCGTCCCGTACGCTCCTGGCGTGTCCCGCGTCCACCTCGATCACGCCTCCACCTGGCCGCTGCGCCCCGAGTCAGCCGCGGCGTACCGCGACGCGGCCGCGGTGGCCTGGGCCGACCCTTCCCGCGGGTACCGCGAGGCCCGCGCTGCTCGCGACCTCCTCGACCGCGCCACCGAGACCGCGACCGACACGCTCGGGGCGACGGACGGGATCGTGTGGACCGCATCGGGTACCGAAGCGATCCACCTGGCGGTCCTCGGATCGGCGCGCGCGGCGGTGCGGCGTGGCGACCCCCGGCGGCACGTCGTCACGAGTGCGGTCGAGCACTCCGCGGTCCTGGGTGCGTGCGAGCGACTCCACGACGAGCACGGCTTCGACCTCACCGTGGTGGACGCCACCGCGTCCGGGGAGGTCGACGCCGAGGCGGTCATCGCTGCGCTTCGCCCTGACACCCTCGCGGTCCACCTCCAGCACGCGAACCACGAGGTGGGCGCCATCCAGCCCACGCACGAGGTGGGCGTGGCCTGCCGTGAGCGGGGCGCGCTGTTGCACGTCGACGCTTGTCAGACGGTGGGCCAGCTCGGAGTGACGTTGGGCCAGCTCGGAGCGGACCTGCTGTCCGCCTCCGCGGTGAAGTTCGGCGGTCCGAGTGGCGTTGGTCTGCTGGCGATCGGTGAGCGCGGCCGCGTTCGCGCGCTCCTCGACGGCGACGACCGCCAGCGCCGTCGTCGGTCGGGTCTCGAGCCGGTTCCGGCGATCGCCGCGTCCGCCGTCGCGCTCGCCGTGGCGACCGCGAACCTCGACACCGAACGGTCGCACCGCGAGCTGCTGCGGAGGCGCCTGCGTGAGCTGCTCCCCCGACGCGTTGCCGACCTGCAGGTCCACGGGCCACTGGCGGACGCCCACCCCGGGATCGTGGCCGTCTCGGCGCTGTACGTCGAGGGCGAGGCGCTGGTAACCGAGCTCGATGCCGCCGGCTTCGCGGTCCACTCCGGCTCGTCGTGCGCCACGACCTCGGGGGAGCCGTCGCACGTCCTCGTCGCCATGGGCGCGCTGACGCACGGCCACGTCCGGGTGAGCGTCGGTCCGTCGAACTCCGAGGACGACATCGAAGCCTTCGTCGAGGCGTTCGTCGAGACCGTCACCCGCCTACGTGAGACGGCGGGGGTCGGGCGGTGACCGCGGACCACGCCGACCACGTCGTGGACGCCCTGGGGCGGGCGTGCCCGATCCCGGTCATCGAACTCGCCAAGGTGGTCGAGACCGCGGCGATCGGCGACATCGTGGAGGTGCTCAGCGACGACCCGGCGTCGAAGGTCGACGTGCCGGTGTGGTGTCGCATGCGAGGTCAGCGGTTCCTGTCCCAGACCGAACGCCCCGATGGCGGCTGGGCCTTCCGGGTCACGAAGCTGCGTTGACCTCGGGGCGCCGCGGCAGGCTCAGCGCCAGGATCAGCGTCCCCGTTGCCCCGAGCAACGCGACGAACCCCGTGCCCGGCTCGAGACGGGAAGCGAAACCGAGCGCCGCAACCTGCTCCT
Organism: Actinomycetota bacterium; assembly: GCA_019347575.1. Classification (NCBI taxonomy): domain Bacteria; kingdom Bacillati; phylum Actinomycetota; species Actinomycetota bacterium. The sequence continues at coordinate 3,440 of JAHWKY010000037.1, forward strand.
GCGATGACATCAACAGCAGGAGATCGGCGACGATCTGCCCGACGAAGCCCACCGCGAGCGGCGTCGCGATGGCCACCGCCACTGCCCACGGCCGGCTCGTGGCCGCGGCGGCGATGACCAACAGTGCCGTCACGATGACGAGCAGGTTGACCTGGCCTTCCGCCGTCGTGGGCGCGAGCTCGATGCGGTACGCCAAGGTCCCGAGAGGAGGGAACTGCTCGAGTGGGGGCAGCCGCACGACGAGGCTGGCCCAGGTCGCCACCATCCCTCCCGCGATCACGATCCAGCCGCGCACGTCGGGCACCGCTTGGAACAGCGTCACCTCCGTCTGATCACGCAGGGCCAGGAGCGCGACGACACCCAAGGCGACGACCGACACGAACGTGACGAGGGTCAGCCACATCCAGAGGTCCGCGTGCCCGAGCATGTGGAGCAGTCCCACGACGCCGGGGATGGTCAAGGCGCCGATCGCAGCGAGCAGCCCGAGACCGATCCTGACCCGCGATGTGGCCGCCGACCACGTCAGCGCGACCGCCGTGACGAGCAGCGCCAGGTGGAGCAGGGACAGCGCGGCGGTCGTGGCCAGCACCGTGCCAGGGCCGGGCTCGGTTGCCGTCAGGATCGCGTGGATGTCGAGGGCCGCACGCACCAGGACGACTGGGAGACCCAGCAGCCGGACGAACCTGATCTTCTCGTCCGTGGTCATCTCCGGCATCTCGGACGCGCAGTGTGCCCGCACGTGTCCCGCGACGTGACTAGCTTCGACTCCCCGAGCCCATGACCGGAGAGCGAGCCGTGGTCGACAGCACGATGCAGAACTACCCACTGACCTTGACCCAGATCCTGCGGCACGGCGCCAAGGTCCACGGACAGAGCGAGGTCGTCACGTGGAAGGGCGACCACGCGGAGCGCGTCACGTTCGCCGACACCTACGAGCGCATCGAGCGCGCCGCGAAGGCGCTCGAGAAGCTCGGTGTCGGCCAGGGCGACGTGGTCGCGACGTTCATGTGGAACGACCAGGCGCACACGGAGCTGTACTTCGCCGTGCCCTGCATGGGCGCAGCGCTGCACACGCTCAACATCCGCCTCTTCCCCGAGCAGCTCGCGTACGTGATCAACCACGCCGAGGACAAGGTCATCATCGTCAACGACTCACTCGTGCCGCTGCTGGCGCGGGTCAAGGACGAGCTCACGACGGTCGAGACGTTCGTCGTCGTGGGCGACGGTGATGCCTCACCGCTGGGCGACGACGTGCTGCGCTACGAGGAGCTCATCGAGGTCGAGACCCCCGGCTATGACTGGCCCGACCTCGACGAGAACACCGGTGCGACCATCTGTTACACCTCCGGGACGACGGGCAACCCCAAAGGGGTCGTCTACAGCCACCGCTCCCAGTGGACCCACACCTTCGGAGCCATCGCCGGCGGCTTGAAGGTCAGCGACAACGACCGCTGCCTGGTCATCGTCCCGCAGTTCCACGCCAACGCGTGGGGCCTCATCTACATCTGCTGGGCTGCCGGCGCGGACATCCAGCAGCCGTCGATGTTCCTGCAGCCCGAGCCACTCGCGGCGTTCATCGCGGAGGCGCAGCCGACCTTCGCCGCGGCCGTCCCGACAGTCTGGAACGGACTGCTGCAGTACGGGGCGCAGGCGGAGATCGACCTCGGCTCGCTCCGTGAGGTCGTTGTGGGTGGTGCCGCGGTGCCGCGCTCCATGATCGAGGCGTTCAAGGAGCGCTACGACGTCGAGATCCTGCAGGGCTGGGGTATGACCGAGATGAACCCTCTCGGCACGCTCGCCCACCCCCCCCGCGGCGTCGAGGACTGGGAGGAACAGATCGACTGGCGGACCAAGGCCGGACGCATCGTCGCCGGCGTCGACATGCGACTGATCGACGACCATGGAGACGAGGTGCCGTGGGACGGCAAATCGATCGGGGAGGTCGAGGTGCGCGGACCTTGGATCACCGCGAGCTACTTCAAGATCGAGGACGACGAGAAGTTCCACGACGGCTGGCTCCGCACCGGCGACGTCGGCGTCATCGACGGACGCGGCTACATGCAGATCGTCGACCGCTCGAAGGACGTCATCAAGTCCGGTGGTGAGTGGATCAGCTCGGTCGATCTCGAGAACGAGCTCATGGCGCACCAAGAGGTCCTCGAGGCGGCCGTGATCGGCGTGCCGGACGAGAGGTGGACCGAACGCCCCCTCGCCGTGGTCGCGACCGGCGACGTGAGCCAGCTCACACCTGCGGAACTCGCGATGTTCCTCGAGGACCGCGTCGCCAAGTGGTGGGTCCCGGAGCGCTGGGCGTTCGTCGACGAGATCCCCAAGACGAGCGTCGGGAAGTTCGACAAGAAGGTCCTGCGCGCGCGTCACGAGGAGGGCTCGCTGGAGGTCCACACGATCGCGAAGGAGGGCTTCGAGGGGAGCTGATCACGTCACCTCCTCGGCCTCGATGGGGTCGGTGAGCTGCAGCGTGCGGTGGCGCTCGCGCCCGGTGCCGAGCTGCTCGACGTCCCACCCGCCGTGGTGCAGCAGCGCCGCCAGCAGCCGCCGACGCAGCCCGAGCTGCTCGGCGGCACGGTCGAGATCGGCCGCGGTCGGAGTCGGTACGCCCCGCTCCCTCAGACCGTCCAGGTCCGGCCACGGCAGCGGCTCGTCCGTGGGATCGATGTACGCCTTCTCCATCGTGGCGAGGTACTCGGTCACGGCGCGACGGACCGGTAGCACCGCGGTGCGGTCCATCGCACCGTCGGCCCGCCCGGCGAGCAGCGTGAGGGCGTCGTCGAGCGCGACGATGCTGGCGGTCAGACCGGTGTGTCGCTCGAGCGACCGGAAGTAGAACAGCAGCGGGTAGGCGAGGTGACGTTCCGCCTGACCCACGATGCGTGGAGCCAACGCGATCAGGTGTAGATCGAGCTGCCCGAAGCCCGACCCATCCCAGGCGCGTTCGATGATGCTGTGTGACGTATGGCCGAGCGTTGAGATGTAGCCGGCGGTCTCGCGGGCGTTGACGACGGCGGACACGATGGGCAGGACGTAGGCGATCGAGAGGCTGATCAGCGCGAGGCCTGATGCGGCTGCCAGCAGCTCGACGAGGCGCCACCACCCGGTCACCTCGACGCCGCTCGAACCCAGCCCGATCACGGTCGCCCCGCCGACGTACAGCCGGTCTCCGAGCGTCCCTGGACCCTCACGGGCCACGTGGGTGATGGCGTCGGGGCTGAACACCAGCGTCCAGCCCACGACGAGCAGGACCAGCCACATCGTCAGGATGCTGAAGAGGATCACGGGACCGGCGACCTGCAGGATGCGCCGGTTCGGCACCCGGCGGTGCAACCGCAGCGCCACGGCCCAGATGGCCTGCGCCAGGCGACCGGTGAGCGGTCCGCTGCCGCCGCTCACGGCGACCGTCGTCGACACGAGGTCAACGAGGACGGCCGCGAGCACGGCCGTTCCGAGGGCGATGGTGAGCGCTTCCACGCCACCACGTTGCCCCGCCTCGAGCGTGGTCGACCGACGTGCACCCGTCCGAACGGGGCCGCAACTGCTCGACGGTTCCCCGCTACCCCCCCGGATGCCGCAAGGTTGAACCGCTGAACCTGGCTGGCGGGTTCAACGGTTCAGCCTTCTGGTTGGCCCCGTCAGCCGCCGATGTAGCTCATCTCGACCTTCGGCAGGTCGCGACGCGCACCCGCGCGCAGCTCGCTGTAGCGGTCGGTGCGGCGCTCCCACGTGTCGCGGATGCGGGTCTCGAGGTCGGCGTCCGACGCGCCGTCGCGCAGCGGAGCGCGCAGGTCGTGTCCGTCGACGCCGAACAGACAGGTGTAGAGCTCGCCGATGGCACTCAGGCGAGCGCGGCTGCACGTGCGACAGAACGGCCGGGTGACGCTCGCGATCACCCCCACCTCACCGCTGCCATCGGTGTAGCGATAACGCTCCGCCACCTGTCCTCCGGGACCGGGCTCGATGGGTTCGACCGGCCAGTTCCGCGCGATGGTGGCGAGCATCACGTCGGCGCTGAGCACCTCGTCGGGGTTCCAGCCGTTGGTCGAGCCGACGTCCATGTACTCGATGAAACGGACGATCACGCCCCGCTCCCGGCCCCAAGCCGCGAGGGGAACGATCTCGTTGTCGTTCGGGCCGCGCTTGACGACCGCGTTGACCTTGACCGGGACGAGTCCCGCCTCGATGGCCGCGTCGATGCCCTCGAGCACCACCTCGACCGGCAGGTGCGTGTCGGACACCTCCCGGAAGGTACGGTCGTCGAGCGCGTCGAGGCTGACGGTCACCCGGCCAAGGCCGGCCGCTGCCAGCGGCTCCGCGAGGTAGGGCAACAGCGAGCCGTTGGTCGTGAGCGCGAGATCCTCGATGCCGTCGATGGCCGCGAGCATGGCGACGAGGTCCGGCAAGCCCTTGCGAAGGGTCGGTTCTCCCCCGGTGAGCCTGACCTTGGTCACCCCCAGACCGGCGAAGATCCGCACGAGCCGGTCGATCTCCTCGAAGCTCAACAGTTCGTCCCGCGGCACGAACGCGAAGTCAGGGCCGAACCGCTCACGCGGCATGCAGTACCGGCAGCGGAAGTTGCACCGGTCGGTCACCGAGACACGCAGGTCGGTCAGCGGCCGGGCGAGGCGATCGCGGGGTGGGGCGCTCATGGTGCCAAGCCTACGCCCCCGCCCCCGAGTCACGCGCGGTCCCGTCGGTGTACCGGTCCTCTCGGTCATGACCGAGCAGAGCGGTACACGGACGCGTGACACGCCCCGCCGGACTCGTGCGTGTGGTTGGGTGGAGGGTCCGTGGCGCAAGGGGGTTGGTGAGCGGGGCGATGCCGGAGGCGGCCGCGGCGTTCTGCGCCGCTGAGTACCCACGCCTGGTAGGTGGCCTCGCCCTGTACGTCGGTGACGTGCACGTCGCCGAGGAGTTCGCCCAGGAGGCGCTCCTGCGAGCGTGCCGGCGGTGGGAGTACGTGTCCGGTCTCGAGTCGCCGGGCGGCTGGACATGGCGGGTGGCACTCAACCTCGCGAACAGCGCGTTCCGGCGTCGGGGCGCAGAGCGGCGTGCCCAGGCCCGGCGCCCCGCCGATGCCACCATCCACATCGACGCTGATCCCGCGGAAGCGACCGCGGTCCGTCGCGCGGTCGCGGCCCTCCCCCAGCGCCAGCGCACCGCACTCGTGCTGCGCTACGGCCGTGACGTTCGACATCTGGGAGCCGTGAACCCGTCGATGTAGGTGTTCTGGTGCGATACGGCACCGGATCGCGTACATCGACTCGATCGACGCCCTTCACGCCCGAACGCCGCCGTCGCCGTGGACTACGCCACACAACGCGGGACGGGAGCCCCAGAGGGCTCCCGTCACCGTGAAGCGGAACGAGTCAGAACGTGGCGCTGTCGCCGCAGGCGCAGGTGCCGGAGGCGTTGGGGTTCTCGATCGCGAACCCGGAGGCCTCGAGCGTCTCCTTCCAGTCGATGACGCTGCCCTGGATGTAGGGCGAGCTCATCTTGTCGACGCGGATGGTCACGCCGTGGTGGCTCTCGACCACGTCGCCGTCGAGCTGACGGTCGTCGAAGAAGAGGGCGTAGCGGAAGCCGGCGCAGCCGCCCGCCTGCACGGCGACGCGCAGCGCGACCTCGGAGGCGTCGGGTTCGTCGGCGAGGAAGCCGCTGACCTTCTCGGCCGCCTTCTCGGTGAGGGTGATGACCGACGTCGACTCTGCCGCGGTGTCAGCGGGGGTCGGGGCGAGGGCCTCGGCCTGCGTGGGTGGGGTCACAGCTTCACTCCTGCGGTCTCGTGCATCGGTCTGTACGGCTGACATGTTCTGACATGTACCCGGGGGCTCAACCGTCGACGCCCCGTGAACAAGGTGAGTGTACCGGAGCGTGTTCCGCCTCTCACGAGCCTCGCCCGGCCACCCGTTCCGCGAGCCTCTCGGCGGCCGCGGCGACCTCCGCAGCGGGATCGTCACCTGGCCCTCCCGGAGCCGACCGCTCGAGGTCGCTGATCCACGACGGGGCGTCATCGCCCCGCCCGACGACGACGTAGACCCGCGCCCCGGCCTCCTCAGCGCGCTTGCGCACCTCGTCGAGGACCTTGCCCTCGCCGGTCGTGGCGTCGAGACGGCCCTCGCCGGTGACGATCGCCTCTGCGCCCTCGAGCCGCGCCGACAGCTCCACCAGGTCCGCGACGCGCGCAGCGCCCGACACGAGTTCGCCGCCGAGGCCGACTGCGAGTCCGTAGGCGAGACCACCCGCGGCCCCCGTCCCCGGCGCCTCGCGCAGGGATGGATCGGCGCCGAGGTCGCGTTCGGCCACGTCGGCCCAGCGCCGCAAGCCGCGCGCCAGTCCGGGGATTTCGTCAGGCAAAGCTCCCTTCTGTGGCGCGAACACCTCGGCGGCGCGGCTCAGCGGTGTCGTGACGTCCGACCACAGCTCGACAGGGAGGTCCTTCCACGCAGCATCCAGCGACCCGCGCTCGGTGGTCGCGAGCTCGGTGAGGTGGCGGCCGCCGACCTTGAGTCCGTTGCCGTCCTCGCGCAGCGGCCGCAGTCCCAGCGCCGTCAGCGCCCCGACCCCCCCGTCGACTGTCGCGGAGCCGCCCAACCCGACAACGATCCTCGACGCACCCTGCTGACGCGCGGCCTCGAGCAACTGACCCACGCCGTAGGTCGTCGCGCGGGAGGGATCGCGCTGGTCCTCGGGTACGAGAGCCAGCCCGCAGGCCTGTGCCGACTCGAGGAGCGCCGTGCCGTCGTCGAGCAGTCGCCATCGGGCCGTGACGGGGGTCGTGAGAGGTCCAGCCACCTCCGATTGGTGGATCTCACCGTCCACCAGGACATCGAGGAGGCCCTCTCCCCCGTCCGAGAGCGCCATCGTGACGACCTCGTCGTCGGGACGAGCGCGGAGCCAGCCGTCGGTCATCGCGGCTCCTGCCTGCCGAGCGGTGAGCGTCCCTCCGAACGAGTCGGGAGCGATCACGACGCGCACGGGAGCTCCTGAGAGGGCGGGACCGGAAGTGCCAGCCTACCGATGGGTCTGGTACGCTGACGTTCTTGTCGAGATGACAATAACTGGTTCTCGATCACTCCGTCCCAGTCGCTCGAAGGTGGGTCCGCCAGGCTCGGACCTCGGATCGGTACCCCGATGACGACCGCACCGACACCCGCGATCGAACAGCCGACCGCGCTCACGCCGACCATCCCGCCGGAGTCACCCCTGCTACTGCTCGGCCGCCGCAGCGACCCGGCGAGCGAGCGAGGCGTGCTCTGCCCCGGCGACCTGCCCTCCCCGTCGGACCCCGGTCTGGTCGATCGGGCGACCCGGGCGCGGACGCTCCTCGGTGATCGCGTGGCGGTGCTCGGGCACCACTACCAGCGGGACGAGGTCATCCGGTTCGCTGATTCGCGCGGTGATTCCTTCGCACTCGCGCGCTTCGCCGCCGAGGCGGATGCCCCCTACATCATCTTCTGCGGTGTGCACTTCATGGCCGAGTCGGCATCCATCCTCGCCCGCGACGACCAGACCGTCATCCTCCCGGACCTGGCGGCTGGTTGCTCGATGGCGGACATGGCCGAGAGCCACCAGGTCGTCGACGCCTGGGAGCGGCTCCTCCGGGCCGGCGTGGCGGACCGGACCGTGCCGCTGACCTACATGAACTCGACCGCGGCCATCAAGGCCTTCACCGGCGAGCACGGCGGCGCCGTCTGCACCTCGTCCAACGCCGCCCGGGCGATGACCTGGGCGTTCGACGAGGCCGGGCCGGACGGCAAGGTGCTGTTCCTGCCCGATCAGCACCTGGGCCGCAACACCGCCGTCCTGGGCCTGGGACTCGACCTCGACGACTGCGTCGTCTACGACCCCTGGAAGTCCGACGGCGGCCTGACCGACGACGAGGTCCGCCGCGCACGGGTGATCCTGTGGAAGGGCCACTGCTCGGTCCACCAGCGCTTCGTGCCGCACATGGTCCACGCGGTGCGCGAGCGCGTGCCCGGGGTCGAGGTCCTCGCCCACCCCGAGTGCCGTCATGACGTGGTGCTCCAAGCGGATCGCGTCGGCTCGACCAGCCAGATCATGCGGTGGGTCGAGGCCGCCCCGCCTGGCGCCCGGATCGCCATCGCGACCGAGCTGAACCTCGTTCGGCGCATCGCCGAGGAGCACCCCGACAAGGACGTCGTGTTCCTCGACGACACCGTCTGCTTCTGCGCCACGATGAACCGCATCGACCTGCCGCACCTCACGTGGGCGATGGAGGAGCTCCTCGCCGGGAACGTCGTCAACGAGGTCCGCGTCGACGAGGACACCCGCAAGTGGTCGGGCGTCGCGCTCGAGCGGATGCTCGCCCTCCCGGGCGACGGTGCTCGTTAGGGCGGTCACCCGGCGTGCGAACGTGTCCGTCGGCCGTGGGTGATCGATCCCATCGGTAGCGTCACCGGGACTCCGACGAGGGGACCGTCCGTGGATGCCGCGCTCGCGGTCGTCAACCCGGAGGCCGGGGGCTACGACGAGGACGAGATCGATGCGATCGTCGCGGCGCTACGAGACGTCGGCGAGGTGGAGTTGGTCCACACGACCTCGCCCCGCGAACTCGAACGTGCGCTTGAAGGGCTCGATGGACGACGGCTCGTGATCGCCGGCGGAGACGGCAGCCTCCACGCGGCAGCAGCGGCGCTCGACCGCCTCGCTCTGCTCGACTCGACTTCGGTGGCCGTCATCCCTCTCGGAACCGGCAACGACTTCGCCGGAGGGTTGGGCCTCGCGTCGGGGCTCGATGCGGCGGAGGCACTCGCGCAGGGCGTCGAGGAGCGCACCTTCGACCTCGTCCGGACCGACGATGCGATCGTCGTGAACGCGGCGCACGCCGGCATCGGGGCCGTGGCCGCCGAGAAGGCGACAACGCTGAAGCAGGTCCTCGGCGACGCGGCCTACAAGGCCGGGGCGCTGATCGCCGGAGTGGGCGCCGGCCCCTGGCGGCTCACCGTCACGGTCGACGACCGAGAACTGTGGCCCGAAGAGGGTGACGCCGCCGTGCTCGTCGCCATCGCCAACGGCTCGAGCGTCGGGGGTGGGACGGCGCTGCTGCCGCATGCCCGCCCCGATGACGGTGAGCTCGACGTGCTCGTCAGCACGGCGACGTCGCCAGGGGAGCGGACCGGTCTCGGAGTGGCGCTGCTGCGGTCCGAGCACGACGAGCGGCCGGATGTCGCCACGGCCCGTGGTCACGCGGTCGTCGTCGAAGGCGAGGCGATCCCTTGGAACCTCGACGGCGAGCTCCCGGGTGAGAGCACCCGACGCCGCTTCACGATCGAACCCGCAGCGCTGCGCCTGCTCGTGCCGCGCGGCGGTTGAGTCAGCCGCGAGGATCGCGGTCCACGAACGGAGGGCGCAGCACCTCGAACTCTCTGTGCTTGCCGCGGATGTCCACCGTGACGCGATCACCTGCCGCCACGGGGTGGGCGAGGTACGCGAGCCCGATGCCGGTCCGCAACGTCGGCGAGTAGCTCCCTGACGTCACGGTGCCCACGTCCTCCCCGTCCTTCAGGACCGTCATACCAGGTCTGGGGATGCCGCGCTCGACCGCGCGGATGCCCAGCAACCGGCGCGACACCCCCGCCTCGTACGCGACCTTCAACGCGTCGCGGCCGCGGAACTGACCACGCTCGAGATCCACCGCCCACGACAGTCGCGCCTCGAACGGATCGGTGTCGGGTCCGAGATCGTTGCCGTGCAGGGGGTAGCCCATCTCGAGGCGCAGGGTGTCGCGCGCCCCGAGGCCGCAGGGCGTGACCCCGTGATGCAGCAGCTGGTCGAACACCTCCAGGGCGCGGGAGTTGGGCAGGATCAGCTCGCTGCCGACCTCCCCGGTGTACCCGGTTCGGCACAGCAGAGCCTCCTCGCGGTCGAGGTCGATGGTCGCGACCGACGTCCAGGCCTGCGAGGCGACGTCGGCGCCCGTGACCGTTCCGAGCACGTCGAGGGCGCGTGGCCCCTGGACGGCGAGGATCGTGCACTGCAGCGAACGGTCGTCCACCTCCGCGCCGTGTCCGGACGCGGCCTCGATGAGCGCCGCTCCGACCTCGGCGGTGTTCGCGGCGTTGGGGATGAGCAGGTAGCGATCGGACTCGAGGCGGTACACGATGAGGTCATCAACGATGCCGCCGTGCTCATCGCAGCAGAGGCAGTACTGAGAGCGGCCGACATCGAGTTGCGTGACGTCCTTGGTTACCGTCGCGGCGACGGCGTCGCCGGCACCCGGCCCGACCACGTAGATGCTGCCGAGGTGGCTCACGTCGAACACGCCGACGTCCCGGCGGACGGCCTCGTGCTCACTGAGGGTGCCTTGGTACTCGAGCGGCATGGCCCATCCAGCGAACGGCATGATCCTGGCGCCGAGCTCCGCGTGGCGGACGTAGAGCGCGGTCCGTGTCAGGCCTTCGACGTGCAAGTGCAGCTCCTCACCTGTCGCCTCCGTCCGACCGACGCTACCCCAGGGAGCCGGGTCGGGTCCTCGGCTAACGTCGATGGCCCGTCGCGCACCCAGGAGGTCGGTGTGGCCGAAGAGGTCAAGCTGCCCGAACTCGGAGAGTCGGTCACCGAGGCGATCGTCACGGCCTGGCTGGTCGAGGTCGGCGACACCGTCGAGGTCGACCAGCCCCTGTTCGAGATCTCCACCGACAAGGTCGACACCGAGGTCCCCTCCCCCGTCGCCGGCACCCTGCTCGAACGCAAGGCCGAGGTCGACGACACCATCGAGCCTGGCCAGGTCATCGCCATCATCGGCGAAGGGGACGAGGAGGCCCCCACCGAAGAGGAGCCCGACACCGAAGAGGAACCCGAAGCCGAAGAGGAACCCGAAGCCGAGCAGGAACCCGAAGCCGAGCAGGAACCCGAGGCCGAGGAGCAACCCCAGGCCGAAGACGAACCCGAGGCCCAGGCGGAGGCGACCGAGGAGGCCGGTGACGGGGACACCTACGACGTGCTGATCCTGGGCGCCGGTACCGGTGGGTACTCGTGCGCGCTCCGGGCCGCCCAGCTCGATCTGACGGTCGCGTTGGTCGACCGGGACAAGGTCGGCGGTACGTGCCTGCACCGCGGGTGCATCCCGACCAAGGCGCTGTTGCAGTCCGCCGAGATCGCCGAGCACGCACAGGATGCGGGCGAGTTCGGCGTCAAGGTCGACTACCTCGGCATCGAGGTCGCCAAGGTCAACGAGCACAAGCAGTCGGTCGTCGACAAGATGCACAAGGGCCTGCAGGGCGCCCTCAGCGCCAGGGGCGTCGAGACCATCCACGGCACCGGCCGGCTGACCGCCAAGGACACCATCGAGGTCGAGACGGAGGACGGCACCCGCACCCTCACGGGCCGCAACGTCGTCATCGCGACCGGTTCGAAGCCCCGCGAGATGCCCTTCGCCCCCTTCGACGGCGAGCGCATCATCAGCTCGGACCATGCGCTCGAACTGGAGGAGATCCCCGGTTCGGTGCTCATCCTCGGCGCCGGCGCCATCGGGATGGAGTTCGCCAGCGCGTGGCACGCCTTCGGCGCCGAGGTCACCGTCGTGGAGCTCGAGGACCGGCTCCTGCCGCTCGAGGACCCGGATGTCTCGAAGGAGATCGGCCGTCAGTTCCGCAAGGCCGGTATCAGCGCCCTGACGGCGGCCAAGATGACCGCGGTCGAGACGACCGACACCGGCATCAAGGCGACGGTCGAGACCAGCAAGGGTGAGGAGACGCTCGAGGCCGACCTGCTCCTCGTCGCGGTCGGCCGCGCGCCTGTGACCGAAGGCAGCGGCATCGACGAGGTCGGGATCGAGACCGACCGGGGCTTCGTCGTCGTCGATGGATACGGCCGCACCAACCTCGATGGCATCTGGGCGCTCGGCGACGTGATCCCCACGCTGATGCTCGCCCACGCCTCGTTCGCCGAGGGCTTCCTCGTCGCCGACCAACTCGGCGGCCTCGACGTCCTGCCGATCGACTACAAGGGCGTGCCCCGCGTCACCTACTGCCACCCGGAGGTCGCCTCGGTCGGCCTCACCGAGCCAGAGGCAGAGGAAGCGGGGCACGACGTCGAGGTCGAGAAGTACCCCTTCCAGGCGCTCGGTCGTGCCGCGATGATGAAGGCGTCGGGGATGATCAAGATCGTGGCCGCAAAGGACGGTCCGGTCCTGGGCGTGCACATCGTCGGCCCACGTGCCACCGACCTCATCAGCGAGGCCGAGCTCATCTACAACTGGGAAGCGCTACCGATCGACGTCGCTCGCTTCATCCATCCGCACCCATCGCTCGGCGAGGCCATGGGCGAGGCACACCTCGCCCTGGCTGGCCGAGCGCTCCACGGCTAGAAGGGGACCTAACGTGGCCGAAGAGGTCAAGCTGCCCGAACTCGGAGAGTCGGTCACCGAGGCGATCGTCACGGCCTGGCTGGTCGAGGTCGGCGACACCGTCGAGGTCGACCAGCCCCTGTTCGAGATCTCCACCGACAAGGTCGACACCGAGGTCCCCTCCCCCGTCGCCGGCACCCTGCTCGAACGCAAGGCCGAGGTCGACGACACCATCGAGCCTGGCCAGGTCATCGCCATCATCGGCGAAGGGGACGAGGAGGCCCCCGCCGAAGAGGAGCCCGACACCGAAGAGGAACCCGAAGCCGAAGAGGAACCCGAAGCCGAGCAGGAACCCGAAGCCGAGCAGGAACCCGAGGCCGAAGAGGAGGCTGAACCCGAAGCGGGGCCGAAGGCCGAGGCGGAAGAGGAACCCGAGCCCGAAGAGGAGCCGGAGGCCGAGCCGGGAGAGGAACCCGAGCCCGAAGAGGAGCCGAAGGCCGAGGCCGAAGAGGAACCCGAACCCGAGCCAGCTCGCCGTCCCCGCGCGGACGCCGCCAGCCAGGAGGTCTCGGTCTCCGGCGAAGGCGCCCTCGCCTCACCGCTGGTGCGCAAGATGCTGCGCGAGGCGGGCATGTCGCCCGATCAGGTCCAGGGCAGCGGCGAGGGTGGACGCATCACGCGCGCCGACGCCGAGGCAGCGGTCGCGTCGGGAGGCGCCCCGCGCCCAGCAGCCGCGGCCGCACCGACACCGCGCCCCGACGCCTCCCCGACCCAGATCGACTTCGGCGACGACCGGGTCAAGACCATCGAGCTGACCCGCATCCGCAAGAGCATCGCCAAGCACATGCTCGAGTCGATGCAGACCACGGCGCAGCTCACGACCGCGGTCGAAGCGGACATGAGCCGCATCATGCACCTGCGGGGCGCCGCCAAGGGCCGGTTCAAGCAGCGGGAGGGCATCTCGCTGTCGCCCCTGCCGTTCGTCGCGCGAGCGGTCTGCCTGACCATCCCGCGCCACCCGATCGTCAACGGCCGCATCGACACCGACGAGGGCACCGCCACCTACCACGACTACGTCAACCTCGGCATCGCGGTCGACACCGAACGCGGGCTGTTGGTGCCGAACATCAAGGACGCGCAGGACCTGAGCGTCACCGAGCTCGCGCACGCCATCGTCGATCTAGCCGAGCGCACGCGCGGCAAGGGACTGCAACCCGATGACATCGCCGGCGGCACGTTCACGATCACCTCGACGGGCTCGCGCGGGGCGTTGTGGGACACCCCGATCCTCAACCCGCCCGAGGTCGCGATCCTCGGCGCCGCCGTCATCGAGAAGCGGCCCGTCGTCATCGAGTCGGAGCTGGGCGACGCGATCGCGATCCGGCAGATGAGCTACCTGGCTCTCACCTACGACCACCGCCTCGTCGACGGCGCTGACGCAGCCCGGTTCCTGACTGACCTCAAGTGGGTCCTCGAGAACCACGACTTCTCCGACGAGGTCTGACCCTCGATCGTGACTGCACTTCGTCCACTCGACCGGACCAAGTCACCTCACGATCGGGGCGCCTCTCCTCGGTGGCCGAACGGCCATGCCCCTCTCGCTCCCGCGTGATCGACCTGTGGCACGGTCGACCCGGAGGGGCCAGAGAAAGAGGGATGCCCGATGGATCGGACCACGCCCACCACGGATCAGCCGACAACCAGGACAGCCAGCACCAGCAACGGGTTCTCGATAGGGGCCATCGCATGCGGTCTGCTTGCTTTCGTCATCTTCCCCATCGTGCTCGGCCCTATCGGCATCGTCCTCGGCGCCATCGCGAAGTCGAACAACGAACCGAAGGCGAACTGGGGCCTCGGCATCGCGATCGCCGGGACGGCGATCGGGATGCTCCTGGGTTTCCTGGTCTTCGCCAACAGCGGAGCCGCCTGACCGGTCGGGGTCTCGTGGAGATCACGCGCTGAGGTCCCGCGACGAGCTCAGCGACGCGCCCGTTCCTCCACTCGCGGCAGGCTGGTACGACTACCCACAGCTCCCCGGATGGTGGCGGTGGTGGGACGGGCGACGCTGGACCGACCATTGGGCGCCGCAGGTCGCTGATAGAGACACGGCACCGGGCACCACGGCGGCCTCACGGCACCTGGTTCCAGGCTGGACCGCGGTCGCCGTCACGGCCGTGTTGCTATGTGCCCAGTTCGTGGTCGGTGCGGTCGTCGCGCTGGTCTTCCTCGATGGCGATGCTGACGCCGCCTCACTGTCGGCGGTGTTCGTCGTGGCGGTTGCGATCGCCGAGACGGTCGCGCTCGGCGCGGTCGCATGGCTGCTGCGGGCCCAGCTCGGGACGTGGCGTTCGGTGTTCGGTCCCGCGCGCTGGCGAGCATCGGATACGGCGCTGGGAGTCGGTGTAGGACTCGCGGGTCAGATCGCGCTGAACGTCATCGTGTGGACCGCGGTGCAGGTGCTCGATCTCGACGAGCCTGACGGGTCCTCGCAAGCGCTACTCGAGGAGGTCCCGTCTATCGGCGCCGGCGCCCTGGCGCTGGTGATACTGGTCGTCGTCGTGGTGGCACCGGTCGTGGAGGAGTTGGTGTTCCGACGCTCCCTGCTGACCGCCATCGAGCGGCGATGGCGACCCGTGGCTGCGATCGCGGCCTCCTCTCTGCTGTTCGGCTTGGTCCACATCGAACTGTTCGCCGCAGGCGCGGTTGGTGTCGTGCAGGTGGCTTCGATCACGATCTTCGGCGCCGTGCTCGCCGTGCTCTACCGGAGCACAGCCGCGACGGCCGCACCGATCGCAGCGCACGTCTCCTTCAACCTCCTCGCCGTTGTGTCAGCGTTTGTGGCAGGCTGATGGAACGGCTCCGCATCGTGCAGAACGGGGACGGGATGAGCGACGGTCCACCACCTCCACCTGAGGTTCCACCTCCACCCCGAGGTCAGCCTGCACATCCTCCTCAGGAGGGTCAGCCGCCGCCTCCGTCACCCGACAAGGTGGCCTCGAGACCCGACGCGGCGTGGTACGCCGATCCTCAACACCCGGGACAGCTCCGATGGTGGAACGGCAACCGCTGGTCCGAGCACACCGCGCCCGGCACACCCCCGCCGGGTTACGCGCGAGACTCTGAGGAGGTCGGCAACGGCTTCTCGGTGGGCGCAATCGCGTGCGGCGCCATCGCGTTCGTGTTCTTCCCGATCATCCTGGGACCGATCGGCATCGTGCTCGGGGCGATCGCGAAGTCGAAGGACGAGCCCCGTGCGAACTGGGGCATCGGCGTCGCCATCGCGGGCACGGTCGGCGGCATGGTGCTGGCTTTCATCGTTCTGTCGAACACGACGACGTGACGCCGTAGCATCGCAGCCTCATGCGCGCTTCCGATGCCCCGATCCTCGCCGTCCACGCGGCCCTCGTGCCGTACGGGGTGGCGTGGGACTGGCAACGGGACCTCGTCACGCGACGTGCAGCCGACGAGATCGGCGACGTCCTGCTGACGCTGGAGCACCCGCGTGTCTACACCGCGGGGAAGCGCGCCCACAGCGAACACGTCCTTTGGGGCGAGGCCGAGCGCAACGCGCGGGGCATCGAGCTGTTCGAGGTCGACCGAGGCGGCGACGTCACCTACCACGGCCCCGGACAGCTCGTCGCCTACCCGATCCTGAAGCTCGACGACTCGCGACGGGTCGTCGACTACGTGCGCCTCCTCGAGGAGGCGTGCATCCGGGTGATCGCCTCGCACGGCATCGTCGCGGGGCGCGACCCCGAGCACCGCGGTGTGTGGGTCGGCGACGACAAGATCGTGGCCGTCGGTGTGCGCGTCAACGCGGGCGGGGTGACCAGCCACGGTCTCGCGATGAACGTCACGACCGACCTCACGGACTTCGGCGGGATCGTCCCCTGCGGCATCGGCGACCGGGGCGTGTGCTCGCTCGCCTCGCTCGGGATAGCCACCACGGTCGACGCGACCTTCGAGCGGTTGCGACGCGCCTTCGCGGAGCTGTTCGGTTGTAGCATCGAGGTGACGACCACGAACGCTCTCGAACTCGCCGTCCCCGCAGCGACCTGAGGTTGCCGTGACCGATCAGACCCCCGTCATCCCGCCCCAGGCGCGGACGCTGCGGATGCTCCCCCGCGAGCAGCAGCAGCGTGCTGGCGTCGCCCGCCCGGCGTTGATGACCGGTCTGCGCTCGGACCGCAAGCCCGACTGGCTCCGCATCAAGATGCAGCACGGTGACAACTTCAAGGACGTCAGCCGCCTGATGGGCGATCTCGAACTCAACACGGTCTGCCAGCAGGCGGCATGCCCCAACATCTACGAGTGCTGGGAGACGCGCGAGGCGACCTTCCTCATCGGCGGCGACGACTGCACACGCCGCTGCGGGTTCTGCCAGATCAAGACCGGCAAGCCCGATGGCTACGACCGCGACGAACCGCGCCGCGTCGGGCAGGCCGTGGCCCATCTCGGCCTGAGGTTCGCCGTCGTGACCATGGTGGCCCGCGACGACCTCGACGACGGTGGCGCGTGGCTCGTGGCGGAGACCATCCGGCAGATCCGCGAGGCTGCGGCCGGTGTGGGCGTCGAGGTGCTGCCCAGCGACTTCGGCTACGGCAACGACCCAGCTTCCGGTCTCGCGGCGCTCGAGCAGGTCGTCGTAGCGGGACCCGACGTGTTCGCCTTCAACGTCGAGACGTGCCGGCGACTGTTCCCGACCGTCCGCCCCGCGTTCGACTACGACCGCTCGCTGGAGTTCCTCGCCGAGGCGCGGCGTCGCTTCCCCGACACGACCGCGACCAAGTCCAACGTCATCGTGGGGCTCGGCGAGACCGATGACGAGGTCCGGCAGGCCATGGCCGACCTTCGCCAGGCCGGCGTGCAGCTGCTCACCATCGGCCAGTACCTCCAGCCCTCGGCTCAGCACCTCACGCTCGACCGCTACGTCACCCCTGAGCAGTTCGCCGCGTTCCGCCGCTTCGGCGAGGTGGAACTGGGCTTCGACCACGTCGAGTCCGGCCCCATGGTGCGCTCCAGCTACCACGCCGGGGCGCAGGCCCGGGATGCCGGCGCGTGGGCGCCGACGGCGTCCGGTTCCTGAACCACGTGCGCGCTACGCGCGCGTCCTCGCGACGGACCGTCGGGGATGCTCGGGGTCGCTCCCCCTGGCGCGTACGGTGCGGCGGCGGATCCCGCGCGGACGGACGGGATCGCCGGCGGACCCGACCCCCGGCTGCGCCGGGGTCGGCAACAGGGGTACAGAAGGGACAGTCGTGGAGAACCTCTCCAACGGACAGAAGATCGCTCTCGGCGGCGGCCTCGTGCTGCTGATCTCCAGCTTCCTGCCGTGGTACGGCGTGGATCTGGGTGGGTTCGGTGGCGTCAGCATCAACGCGTGGAACGCGGGCTTCCTGGCGTGGGCGGGCGTCCTCGTCGGCCTGGCCGCAGCGGTGCTCATCGCGCTCAAGGCGTTCCAGGGCAACGCCGTCTCCGCCGGTGGCTTCGCCACCGAGCAGCTCGCGGTGATCCTCGCAGGGATCGGTCTCGTGCTGATCTTGCTGCGCCTCATCACCGAGACCAACTTCCTCAAGTACGGCATCTTCGTCGGTCTCGTCGCTGCGGCGGCTATGACCTACGGCGCGTTCCTGTCGATGCGCGAGGCCGGACTCGACCTCGACGTCGACGACTTCAAGGGCAAGCTCGGAGGCGGCGGAACCAGCGCCGGCGGCGAGCCGCCACCGCCTCCCCGACCGGACGAGCCGCCACCGCCTCCCCCACCGGCCCAGTAGACCGATCCGAACTGCTTCACCGAGGCGCGCCCCGCGGGGCGCGCCTCGCGCACCGGGGCCTCGCGTGCCCCTTCGGGCGCACACCCTTGCCCTCCGGGCGCGCCATCCGCCCCTGGTCGCCCTACTCCCCGTGTGCTTCTCTCTGGCGTAGGGGGTCGTCATGTCGAGATCGAAGGGACGTGAACCCGGGACCGCGCCCCACCGGAGCGCGGTCGAGCTGCCGCGACGATCGGTCACGGCGGTTCCCTCGGAGACCTCTCTCGGGGTCTTCGCCTCCGTCGAGGAGCTACCCCACGACCGGGTATCGCTCAGCGCCTTGCAGGAGCACGCCGGTAACCGCGCCGTCCAGCGCCTGCTATCTGCCCGGCCACGCAGCGCCGGCAGCCTCAGAGGTGACGTCCGCGTCCTGCCCGATGTGCGCCGCACGGGCGGGTACGTCGGTTGGGGACCGGGCGGGGCGTTCGAACGGACGGATGTGCAACGCCAGAAGGGCGGGTCCGCCGCCAAGCTCGACCCGTCCGGGAGCACCTTCGGGGACCCGTTCGGAGGCGGCTTCGGTGGCCCCTTCGGGGGTGGGTTCGGTGGGGCCAAGTCCAACCCGAAGCTCGATCCGTTCGGTGGCGGCCTCGGAGGCGCGCTCGGAGGCGGGACCAAGGCCGGCTCGAAGGTCGGCCCGGGTCCCGAGGCTGGCCCCGCCGACGAGGAAGCGCTGATCGAAGAGCAGGCCAAGAAGGACCTGATCGCCTTCACGGCCAAGAGCTACACGTTCCCCGGCTTCACCAAGGGCATCAACGGCAAGTTCGACGTGACCTACATCCCAAGCGCCCGCCTGCTCGACATCAACGTCAAGGTCAAGTTCGATTTCGTCGGCGCGGGTTGGGGGCTGATGGACCGGCTCATCTACCCGTTCAAGTTCATGGCACAGGCGGGCCCCGCCTGGTCCGGACAGCACCCGATCCACAACGTTCGCGAGCCGAAGAGCATCTGGGGCCCGGCGCTCAACCCCGTGAACGTGAACGTCCGGGTCACACCCGTGAAGACCGACCAGCACTTCACGGTTCGCTTCCACAAGGGGACGGGCGGAGCGGAGGTCCACAAGGGTGTCACCAAGCTGTTCGAGGACGACATGGCGCCGTCGCAGGCGTTCAACCCCGTCACCGCCGCTGGCGAGATCGCCCGCATCGAGCGCATCACGCCCAAGACGATCGACTTCGGACTCGACGCCGACCATGTGCCGGCGGCGGTCGCACCCAAGCTCGACTTCCTCGCGGAGTACCTCCGGCGTGTCAACCGGCCACCGGTCACGCTGACGGTGGAAGGCTGGGCCTCCACGGACGGGGCGGCCAAGTACAACTTCAAGCTGTCGGAGCGGCGCGCCCGCGCCGTCGCCGACTACCTGTCATCGAAGGGGCTCACCAACCACACCATCGTCGTGGTGCCGCGGGGCGAGAGGGGCGCCGGGCCGGGCCCCAAGTGGCGGAAGGCGACCATCACGCCGTCTATCGATCCGACGTGGAAGAACACGTTCAACACGATCACGCACGAGTTCGGCCACATGCTGGGGCTCGGCGACGAGTACCAGGGCACTCCGGGCAAGGTCGCCACGCACCACGGGCTGGTCAAGCAGCACTTCGGCCAGGACTACGCCGACCAGACCGTCAAGCGAGGGGACGTTGCGAGCGGCGGCGTGATGCACTTCGGCGACGATATCCGCGTCCACCACTACGTGACGATGTGGTCCGCACTCGCCGAGACGACCCTGAAGGCACCCGTGCCGAAGCCGCCGTTCGGCTACAACGACTGGAAGATCCAAGGATGAGGATGGGAGCCGCCCCGTGGCACTACGGCGATGGCGACGCGGCGTCTTCGTGCTCGTGGTCTCGCTCGCCGTCATCGGTGCCTGTTCCAACGGCGACGTCGACACGTCGTCCCCAGTGCCAGTCACGAGCCCAGGTGTCGAGGTGAGCGAGGACCTGATCGCGGGCCCCATCCCCGACGAGCTCGACGTACGGCTCCAGAACCGCGACACGAGCCAACTTCCGGACGACGCGCTAGTGCGCTTCCAGTTCATAAACCGCGGACCACATCCAGGCATCAACTACCGCTGGGTCCTGATGGAGGACGGCCGCCTCTTCGTGGCGCGCCACTCAGGCGACACGAGCGACCCCTACACGCCGTTCGATACCGACCTGCCCGCCGATCCGACCACGACCGTCGACACCGGTGTGGTCACCCGAGTTCGCGAGACCCTCACGCGTTCGGACTTCGCCAGTCAGCCTCCCTACCAGGCCGATCCGACGGTCGAGGATGGCACCTTCGCGGTCGTCACTGCACGGATCGACGGGATCCTGCACGAGGTCATCTACGAGGCGGTCGGACCCGCTCCGGTGGGGGCGCTGGCGCAGCTCCTGGAGGAGGTCGGCGCGTGAGGGGCGCAGGGTGCGACGCCGCCGCGAGCGCCACGCCATGGCGCAGCCTCACCGACAGCGTCGTGGAGCTGCCTGTGGTGCGGTCGGGGTACCGAGACGGGCCCTCTCCGTGCGAGGTGTGCCCGACCTCGCCCTGCTGCACGTACCTGCCACTCCACACCTTCCGCATCGGTACCAGGCTGGACCTCGATCACGCGGTCTACCTGCTGAACTTCGACCGCATCGAACTCGGTCTCGCCTCGAGCGGCGATTGGTCGGTCGCCTACCGCTACCCGTGCCGGCACCTCGACCGCGACGACTACTCGTGCGGCGTGCATGGGGAGGTCGAGCAGCCCCAGATCTGTAAGACCTACAACCCCCACGCCTGCTGGTACCGGCGGACCCTCACGACCTCCGAGACCGACGCCCACCTACGCATCGACCGCCCCCGGATCGAAGCGATCATCGAGCTCCTGGCCTTCGACGGCGACGGCATCCTCGTCCAGGGCCCCGAATGGGGCGAACTCCACGCCACGGTAACGGCCGTCGCCCCCGAGGTACCTGCGTCTTCCCCGTCCGATCCTCCCTCGGGCGATCCCGTCCGCGACAGGTGGCGAGCGCTGGCGACCGGCACCGGGGCTTCGGGGCGGCGAGCGCTGCCGCTCGCCCTCGAGGACCTCGACGACCCCTGCGATGACTGCGAAGCGTGGTGCTGCACCGCACTGGTGTTCCCGTACCCTGCCCCGGCCACGCGCAGCAACCTCGACTACCTCCGCTTCGCGCTGGGGTTCCCGGGCATCGAGGTCGGGATCACCGACCAGGCCTGGTCGCTGGTCGTGCGCACACGCTGCCGCCACCTCCAAGGACGCCGCTGCGGCGTGTACGACCAGCCTGAGCGCCCCTTGCTGTGCGAGTACTACGACCAGTGGAAGTGCACCTACCGGGTGCACCTCGGCCAGGAGCGTCCGCCTGGCTACGTCCGACTCGCTTACGAGCAGTGGGATGCGCTCGCCGACTGCTTCCGGTTCGACGCCAACGGGGACATCGTCGAGATGCTCGCCGCCGAGGCCATCCGCGAACGCGTCGAGGAGTCGTGGCGGGTAACGGCCTCAGGCTGATCTGGTTGCCCCGGTCATTCTCCTGGCTGGTCGCCGTCCGTCCCGGGCAGCGCCCCGCCCTCGCCCCGGACCCAGATCGTGCGCTGCGGGAAGGGGATCTCGATGCCCTCCTCGTCGAACGCCGCCTTGAGGCGCTGGCGTAGCTCGCGTGCGACCTCCCACTGCTTGAGCGGCACGGTCTTGACGACCAGCCGGATCGCGATCCCGTCAGCACCGAGGTTCTCCACGCCCCAGACCTCCGGCTCCTCGAGAACGAGCTCCGTGCCAGCCTCGGTCTCGCGGTAGACGTCGGCGACGTCCTTGATGACGCCCTTCGCCAGCTCGATGTCGGTGTCGTAGGCGACCTCGATATCGAGCAGCGCGCGTGACCAGCCCTGGGACATGTTGCCGACGCGGCGGATCTCGCCGTTGGGCACGTGCCAGAGCACCCCGTCGACGCTGCGGACCCTGGTGGTGCGTAGGCTGAGGCCCTCGACGATCCCGATCGCGTCGCCGACGTCGACCGCGTCGCCGACGCCGTACTGGTCCTCGACGAGCATGAAGATGCCGGAGAGGAAGTCGCGCACGAGGTTCTGGGCGCCGAAGCCCAGCGCCACACCGACGATCCCCGCACCGGCGATCAGCGGGGCGAGCTCGATCTCGAAGGTGCCGAGCACGATGAGGATGGCGAAGCCCCACACGAGCACGGAGGACGCCGACCTCAGTAGCGCCCCGATGGCCTCCGCGCGTTGCGCTTGCCGGACGCTGGGGAGCCGTCCACTGGAGAGCGCGTCCAGCCGTGCACGTCGCTTCAGCGTGCCCAGCCGCTGGCGCGTCTGGGGTTCCTGCATCTCCTGCACGAAGCGCTTGATGGCGCGGCGGATCAGGCGGTTCACGAACCACGCCAGGACGAGGACGAACACGACCTTGAGCGGACGTCCGAGGAGGAAGTCGGCCGCCTTCGACCATCCCTCGCTGTTGGTCTGCCCGAAGACCCATTCGCAGAGCAGCGTCGGTTCCTCGCCACAGGCCCCGAACAGGGTGGGATCGACGGGCGGCGGGGGGGCGTCCTGCGCGAGCAGCGTGACGAGCGGCTTGGCGGGCACCGTTCACCTCGGGGTGTGTCGGTCGGCTCGGACGCGACGAGGCTAACGGGCGCCCGCCGCCCGTCGATCGACGGGTTCGCACATCCGGGTTCCCTCGACCGGCACCCTTTGGCTAGCGTGTCCCTCGACACCCGGGCCGGAGTGTGAGGGGGGCCCGTGGCGATCGCGATGCCACGAGAGGATCGCGCCTGTAACAGTGCCGAAACAGCAGAGCAACGGCTGGGTAACCGCATCCCCGTAGCGTCCCGCGCGTCCGGACGGCCGGGTGCGATGCACCGAACCCCAGCGCGTTCCGACGCCAGGAAACCGGGCGGAGCGCCTACCGAGCCCCAACCGCGGCCCGCGCCGCGTGCGCGGGACGCGTCGGTGTGGCGCTCCGCCCACCTCCTGCCGACGCGCCTAGGGTGACGAGCCGAGGGCCCGGGCCCGGACGGACCGGTACTACCACCGAGCAGCGAACACACCCCAGCAGCGGAACGAAGGAGCAACGTTGGGCAGCTCAGAGACCCCGGACGACGTCGTCAAGCTCGTCAGCGACGAGGGCTACGAGTTCATCGACCTGCGGTTCGTCGACCTCCCAGGCCTCGTGCAGCACTTCTCGATCCCGGTCAGCCAGTTCAGCGCCGACATCTTCAGCGACGGCCTGTACTTCGACGGCTCGTCCGTCCGCGGGTTCCAGGGGATCCAGGAATCCGACATGCTGTTGCTGCCGGACCCCACGACCGCCGCGGAGGACCTCTTCCGCGATCGCAAGACACTCCAGATCTACTGCCACGTCCACGACCCCGTGACCGGCGAGGCGTACTCGCGTGACCCGCGCAACATCGTGCGCAAGGCCGAGGCGCACCTGAAGGCGACCGGCATCGCCGACACGGTCTACATGGGGCCGGAGGCGGAGTTCTTCATCTTCGATGGGGTGCGCTTCGACACCAACCAGCACGAGTCGTACTTCCACCTCGACTCGATCGAAGCCGCGTGGAACACCGGGCGTGACGAGGAGGGGGGCAACAAGGGCTACAAGATCCGCTACAAGCAGGGCTACTTCCCGACCTCGCCGATGGATCACTTCCAGGACCTGCGGTCGGAGATGGTGCACAACCTCGAGCGCGCCGGCATCGAGGTCGAGGTCCAGCACCACGAGGTTGGCACCGCTGGTCAGGCGGAGATCGACATCAAGTTCGACACGCTCGCGCGCGTCGCCGACAAGCTGATGACCTACAAGTACGTCATCAAGAACACCGCATGGGAGGCGGGCAAGACGGTCACGTTCATGCCCAAGCCGGTCTTCATGGACAACGGGTCGGGGATGCACACGCACCAGTCGCTGTGGAAGGACGGTGAGCCGCTGTTCTACGACGAGGCGGGCTACGCCCAGCTGTCGGACACAGCGCGGTGGTACATCGGTGGATTGCTCGAGCACGCCTCATCGGTGCTCGCGTTCACGAACCCGACGACGAACTCGTACCGCCGTCTCGTGCCCGGGTACGAGGCGCCGGTGAACCTCGTCTACTCCAACCGCAACCGCTCGGCAGCGTGCCGCATCCCGATCACGGGTTCGAACCCCAAGGCCAAGCGCATCGAGTTCCGCATCCCCGACCCGTCGTGCAACCCCTACCTGGCCTTCTCCGCGATGCTGATGGCGGGCCTCGACGGCGTGCGCAACAAGATCGAGCCACCCGACCCGGTGGACAAGGACATCTACGACCTGCCGCCAGAGGAGCTGCGCAACCTGCCCGGCGTCCCCCGGTCGCTCGAGGAGGCGCTCGCGGCGCTGGAGGACAGCCACGACTTCCTCCTCGAGGGCGGCGTGTTCACCGAGGACCTGATCGAGACGTGGGTGGAGTACAAGATGGACTCCGAGGTGGCGCAGATGGGTCTGCGCCCCCACCCCTACGAGTTCGACCTCTACTTCGACATTTGACATCTACGGGTAGTAGTGCAGATTTCCGCATCTAGAGGCCCCTAGCAGCCCGAATCCGTGAGTCGACTACTCGTTGGTCCGCGGTTGGTCCGCGCGAGAGCGCCGTCCGAACGCGTTGCCGAGCCTCGTCTGGTCCGCGCTCTCCGGCATCAACGGCTGTGTACGTCTAGAGCGTGAAGCCGGGGTCGCCGTGCCCAGATAGTCGTGCCAGCGCTCGGATCGACACGCCGCCCTCCAGACCGAGGCGTAGTAGTGCAATCGGTGACCAGTGCAGTGGTGCCGAACATGGTGCTGCCGCCCGTCGCGGGTGTGCGGTACCGCACGCTCGTACCGCACGCAGCGAGGCTCGGAAGCGCTACTTCCGGATGCGTAACGCACCGGAAGCGCCTCCGGTCAGAGGTCGAGCAGGTCGGCCAGTACTTCGCGGATCTGGCCCAACGCCGCCGGGCCGACCGTGCCGAGGGAGTCGCCCAGGCGGGTCGGTCGAGACGGCGCGAAGGTGCTGGCACTGCGCGGCCGACGGCTCGGACAGGCCGTTGTCGTCGTTCGGGTCGAGGTCAATCTCGGATCGGAATCCACGGCGGGTCGACGTGACTGGCACGACGTGGACGACGTTCGGCCTCTGGGCGAGGAGGACCTGTGCGGTCACGACCACGACCGGGCGGGGGAAGCCGGCCTCGCGGCCGACGGGTTCACCGAGGTCGGCGACGACGACCTCACTCGACGTCAGCTCGAGCCAGGACTGCTCGTCGTCGCGCAGCGGCTCACGCAGCTGGCGACCGACCTCCTTCTGTCGCAGGGCTTGGAGCGCTGCAGATGCGACGCTGTCGATGGTTTCGCCGCGGCGTTCAGCCTCGCGCTTGAACCCCTCGTGGGTGCACTTGCTGGACTGGCGACAAGAACTCAGTCAGTGCCCCCCTCGGCGAGCGCCTCGGGATGGGTCAGCGGCGCGGCGTGCCCGGCACCGGGATCTCATGCACTCGTGCGTTGGGGACGTGGTCGGTTAGGTGCTGGTCGCTGGCGTGAAGAAGGGCTTGGTGGCCGATTCCTGCAGCAGCAGCACCGGAGCGAAGATCCCGCCGACTACGAGGCGGAACGTCGCCACTCGACCGGTCAGGAGCCACACCGCGGACTCTCCCCCTGGGACCTGCCGCACGTCGTGGACACCGTCGATGCCTGGACCCGCGAGGCCGTCGTGCGCGCGCTGTCCGGTCTACAGCGCGTTCCCTGACGTACCCGGGGGGATCCACGGCATACCCGGGAGACCCTCGAGCTCCTCAGGCGTGGCGTTGAAGACGATCGACGAGGCCACCTCGGTCGTGTCGTAGACCCAGAGCGCCCCGTTGGTCGCGATGCCCGTGCCGACGATGCGCAGCTCGAGGTCGTAGGGCTCTCCCTTGCCGTCCAGACCGTTGAACTCGAGGGCGTCGTAGAGGTCGGGGATCGCGAACCGCACCTTCTTCACCGCATCGCCGCCAGCCTCCAGCGGTACGGTGAGGTCAACGTGGGATGCGACCTCGACCCCGTCCGCGTAGAGCCACACGTCGACGCGGAAGTTGTCCCCGTCGGGCTCACCCGCCGCTTGGAGAGCCATGTGGTGGGGCGGGAAGAGGAAGAACTCGATCAGGGCGTTGTCGACCGGGCCGTCGAAGCTGCCGGTGAACGCGGGGTGGACCGCCTGTGGGTGCTCCTGGAAGAGCTGGTACAGGCTCGACCCGAGGTAGCCGCCACCAGCCCCCCCGGTCACCGACGTGGCCGGCTCCGTGGTGTCGAACGTCGGCAGCTGGCCGTCCAGCACGACCGCGTTCCCGGCCTTCGACTCCGCCTGGTGGAACCACTGCTGCTGACGACAGACCTCCACATCGTCGGAGGCATCGTCCGGGGTCTCCGCGCCCCGGATGAGCCGACAGTGCTCACCTCCGTGCGCGGCCACGGTCCCGAGGGCCGCCAACGTGGCAAGAACGACGAGAATGGACAGACGGACGAGGTGACGCATCGGGATCCTCCGGACTGGTCGATGACCTCACTGCTTCCGCACTGCCACCGTCTCCTGCCGACGCCGTCATGGCAGCCAGACCGCGCACGTGCCTGCGGTGTAGTCGCGGTTCGACGCGCTGCGGCCCTCGGCTGTCAAGATCCACGCACTTGCGCGCTGGATCAGCCCGTCGCTCCAGCGGAAGACGAAGGTGATGGTGTCCGCGTCAGGATCGACGAATGCTTCGGCGTGCAGCGATGACGGACGAGCCCACCGGAAGCGTTCGCCTTCGGCGTCGCGAAGGAAGTCGAACTCGCCGGACGAGCCGTCGACGGCCACCTCCAACGTCGTATACGCCCCCAGCGACTGTGCGGGGAGATCGTCGTAGGCGACGACCACCGTGAACGCTCCGGGGTTCGCCAGCATGCTGGCGGTCACGCTCACCACGTCGTGTTCCGGCTTCTCCAGGGCGACCGTGCCGGCGACTTTCGTGTCCCCTCGCGGGTCGCTGATCACGATCTCCGACGGCTCGCCCTGGCAGGCGTCGGGCGCAGGGCGGCTCCCCCGCTTGAGGGCGCGGCTGATCGCGGCGACGGCGTCGACCAGGCCGTGCCCCGCGTGGTAGGAGGTGAGGTGGTCGTCGTTGCTGCGGAGCTGCCCGGTGGTGTCGGTGTAGCCGTCGGGTTCCAGCAGCGCCGCATCAATGAACCGTTGGTGGGCGGTGTCCTCGAGGATGTCCTCGACCTCGCCTGGGGTGAGCGAGGGGTTGGCCTCCAACAGCTGCGCCACGACCCCGGCGACGTAGGGAGCGGACAGCGACGTGCCGCTGAACGTCCCGTAGGCGGGGCCGTCCCTGACCTCGCTGATCGACAACACCTCTGTGGCGTTGCAGTGTTGGCTGGTTGGGGCGCAGCCGATGAGGTGATGGTGCCCCGGGGCGACCAGGTCGGGGTAGGTGGACGGGTCGCCCCGCAGGCCGCGGGAGCTGAAGGCCGAGACGGCGGCGTCGCGGTCACCAGCCTTGCCTTCGTAGAACGACCCGACGCCGAGCATGCCCGGCAGAGGGTGCAGGGCTTGAACGTTGGTCCTCACGGTCGTCCCGTCGCCACCCCAATTGCCCGCGGACCACACCACCACGACGCCCGCCTCGATCAGCGCCGTGGTCGCCTTGCTGAGCGGGCTGTCAGGGTCGAACAGACGCGGTCCCCCGAGGTCCGGATCCTCGGATGGCAGCCCCCAGGAGTTGTTGACCACGCGGATCGGTGGGCACGACCCGTCGCCGCACGGGTCGGCGTGGTGCTCCAGCACCCAGTGCAGCGCGCTGACGGCGTTGAGCATCGCGATGCTGGCGCCGACTGAGAGCCCGACCAGCCGCGCGCCCGGCGCCGTTCCGCTGATCCGCGCGCCGCTGGGGGTGGTGCGCGGGTAGGCCGCGGCCACGCCTGCGGTGATGGTCCCGTGCCCGGTGCCAGACAAGTCCACAGGCGGTGCGGGCAGCCACACCGTACAGGCGTCGGGGGACGGGTCGTTGCCGGCGAGGTAGTCGACGAACTCGCGTGGCAGCGGGCAGGCCTGCCGCAGGTGGACGTCGAACTTCGACACGCCGTCCTCGACGAACTGCTCGTGCAGGGTGTCGAACCCGCTGTCGACCATCGCGATCGACACGCCGCTGCCGTCGTAGGGCGTGGCGTCGGGGCGGCGCTGCGCGTGCAGCCCGGGGTACGCGGCAGTGTCGCGCAGTTGCGACACGCCGGTCGCGCGGTGAGCCACGTCGTCGTGGAAGACCAGCGGGACGTTCGCGTCGACGCGCCGCACGCCGGGCTGGGCGTGCAGCGCGCGCACAGCCTCGGGCGACCCGGCGGCCGCGACCACGGCGAGTCGGTCGAGCACCTCCACCGGGGTCAGGCCCGCCGCCTCGACCGCGGCGAGCGCCAGCTCGGTGCTCTCGCCGGTGACCAGCACCACGACCGCGTCACCAGGCGTGGCCGCGGCCAGGCTGTCGGCGACCTCCGGCCGGATCGACAGCGCGGGCTCCTCCCCGGCAGCCGCGGCAGGCGCGAGCAGCGCGAGTACGAGGGCGGCCAGGGCCCAGAGCGCGCGATGCTGGAATAGTGGGCAGGCAGCAGACGTCATGACCTGGGCCTTTCAAGGAGCGTGTGATGCCACATCTCAGCCTGTTGAGTGAACGTGCCCGTCGTCAGATCGAGCCCCGAAGCGCTGAATTCCCCGCCCCAAAGCAGCCTCATCGCGGCATCGTCGAGCCGTTCCTGCAGGCCGCTGACCCGGAGCTGAAGGCGCAGGCGTGATCCGGCCGGCACCGTTACGGGCGAGATCTCGAGCGTGTGCTCACCAAGGCTCGGATCGCTACTGGGTTGCAGCGGGACGAGCGTCTCGACGAGGCCCCGGACGAAGCGTCCCTCAACGTCGACCGCATCGATGTCGACAACGACAGGGCCCCGAAGTGGAGGAGCGATCGCGGGCTGTGCATCATTGACCAGGTAGAGACGTAGCGTCGCCTGCCCACCCACGATCGCGTCCGCTGGCAGCGGTGCCGACACGAACTCCGCGCGCTCGTCGTCCAGCGCGAAGGAGTCGAACACGAAGCCTCCCGCCCGACACTCCGCCTGCGGCTCGCCGAACGTCAGCTCACCCCTGGCAGCGGCTGGATCGTAGGAGCACCCCTCCGGGGAATCGATCGCGCCGCCGGTCCCGCCATCCAGCCCGAGGGAGAGCGTCCCGGTCGGGACGAAGGCGGGCGCCGGCGGTTGCTGTGGTGTCTGCGCCGCCAACTGCACCACGGCTAACGTCACGGCACTTGTTGCCGCCTCCGGGAGTCCGAGGTCCGCGCCGCCGACCACCTCGACCCGCCATGTGCCCGGTGCGGCGTCGATGTCGCGGGCCTCGAAGTCCACGTGCAGAACGCTGGCCATGTCCTTCTCTGGTGGCGCCACGGACTCGCTCGTTGCTACCTCGTTGCCGTCCGCGTCGATGAGCACGAGCGCCCACTCGTAGCGGTTGCCACGCCCTAGCCCGTCCCGTTCGAAGGCGATCGATGCGCGGATCGCCTCGGTGTCTTCACCGACCTCGATCTCGAACGCGCGGTTCTGGGGGTCGGCGAGGGTGTTGCGCTGAACGGTCCATTGGTCGGAGCGCAATATCCGGTAGGGGCGGGCCGCGAGCACGCGGGCGTCGGCTTCGGCCTGCAGCTGTTCGACAAGCGACTCGGAGAAGTCCGAACGGGTCACCAGCTCGACCGCGGCTGCGGCGTCGACCACGCCGTACCCGGACTGCCAGAACGGCGCGCCGTCACGCATAGGGGTAGCGGTGACCTGGAGGACCTGTTGGATGACGTCAGGTGTCAGTTCCGGGTTGGCCTCGAGCAGCAGGGCCACCACGCCCGCGGTGTGGGGCGCCGAGAAGGAGGTGCCGTACGTGCGCTGGCTCACGCCCGGATCCTCCTGCGGCCCGTTACCCAGCCCGGCGGGAGTGGTGGTCGAGACGACCGTGTACGCAGGGGCGGACACGTCGGGGTGCGACAGGCCGAGTCCGTCGCCTTCGAAGTGGACGTGTCCGTCCGCATCGGGCACAGCCGCCTGGCTGTTGTCGAACATCAGCCCGGATGAGGATCCACATACAGACGAGCACTGACCTGACCGGTCATCCCAGCGACCCGCCGCGAGCGTGGACCCTCCTGCGGCGATGACCCACGGTGCCGTCGCGGCATGGCCGATCGTCATCTCGTGCCGCGTGTTGCCGACGCCGTGGACCACCGTGATCCCCGCGTCGTGCAACGCTTTCGTGGCCAGGTTCCAGGGATCCTGGGGGTCGAACACCCGATAGCGGTGTCCGTAGGACAGGTTGAGAACCTCGATCCCGTACTGCTCGTGGGTGGCGAGGATGTCATCCATGGCGGCGATGACCGAGGAGGCGAACGCCTCCAAGTCGGCGTAGCCGATCAGATCCGCTCCCGGAGCGACGCCGACCAAACCCGGGTGCGCCGTTCCGTCCGCAGCCGCCGCGCCGGCGACCAGGGTGCCGTGCCCATCCGAATCGGTGTTGTTGTAGGGCAGGTCGTCGAACGGCACGAACAGCGTCGGTTCGGGGGCCCCTTCGACCAGCTCCGCCGGGTCCGGCATGACAACCTTGACGTTTCGGACCACGCGGTTAGCAAGGTCCGGGTGTGTGGCGTCGATCCCGCTGTCCACGACGGCGATGCCGACGCCCTTGCCGGTGTAGCCCAGGTCCCACGCCTGGGGCGCGCCGATCGCAGCCGACGAGTCCGCCGAGAGTCGCTCCAGTTCCTCGTCCGGGTACACGTCGCGCACCAGTCCGGCAGCGACAGCGCGGCGTAGGTCAGCAGCCTGCCCGCCCACCACCGCGAGGGGAAGATGCTGCATCGGCACAACGCCCAGCCCGATCTGGGTGAGCGCTTGCGCGTCCTGGCGCGTCGGCACCTCGTCGAACGTCGCGATCGCGCGGACGAGGTCGCCCTTGGCGACAGGCGCAGGAACTGCGGGAAGCTCGACGAACGACCCCGGGAGCCGGGCCGCGGCCGATACCGCAGGAACGCCCTGTAGCAGAACGATGCACGCGAAGCATGCGGCAACACGACGGTTCATGCGTCATCCCTCCGAGTGATCACTTGCGCCTCTTCGGTCGTCCGTGATCTCTGGGCCTCGCGTTACGTCGCTTGGTCGAGGCCCCGCTTCTCCTCGGTGGGGTTCGTCGGGAAACGGGACACATCCTGCCGGGGCGAACCCTGTATCGACCCCTGTATTTTCGAAGAGCTGATCTCACGCTGTTGACGCCGCGGAGGTGGGCGACGATGATCGCCGTGAGGGAGGGTGTTCCGAACGGCCTCGGGGGGGAACCCATGTCGTCGTCACGACGCGATCCGCGCACGCATGCACGCCGCGCCTTCGGCGCGCTCATCCTCGTCATCCTCACGATCGGTCCGCCCGGCCGAGCGGTGACTGCCGGTCCAGCGGATCCCGGAGCGGGCACGATCGGACCGGACAACCCCGAGGTCACCTGGGACGGTCAGCACTTCGCGGCGATGCGGACCTTCTTCGGTCCCGACCTGTGCTCGCCCGAACGTGATCCGGACAACGTCCTGTGCGACCACTTCACCCTGACCGTGGACGTCGAACCGTCCTACTGGGAGGCCCACGAGGGCGGCGCACGGGTGAGCGTCGAGTGGGAGCAGCCCTCCAACCGCTTCCACCTCCACGTCTTCCGCGACGGCGAGGTCGTCGCGAGCTCGGTGACAGTGACCACACGCATGAACGAGGTCGTCATCCCACGTGCTTCGGGTACCTACGAGGTCCGTGTCACTCCGGAGGTCGCACGGGGCGCCGGGTACGTCGGCACGGCGACGTTCGTGTCGCAAGAGCCCGGTGCGAACGCCAACCCGAGCCGCTCCTACCACGGCGTGCGGACGACGGGCGCTGTGCCGGACGAGGAACCGCAGAGCACGCCGACGGGCCACGCGGCTCTGCCCCCGAGGTTCCAGATCGTGGACGTCGGCCGGAACGCACAGGAACCGACGATCGGCGTCGATCCCACCGGGACCGCCTTCTACGCAGCCGTGGCCGTCGACGGTGTCACCACCCCCGCCCCGGGCCAGACCCGCACCCGGCTGCTCCGCTCGACCGACGACGGGCTCGTGTGGCAGGACATCTCGCCGGCGCTCGCCCCGGACGTCGCTGCGCACCAGTTCACGTTCGACCCCTTCGTGTACGTGGAGGACCAGAGCGGCCGCGTCTTCCTCGTCGACCTGACCATGATCGGGTCCCAGGTGTCGTTCTCGGATGACGGGGGTGAGACCTTCGAGACGGTCCACATCGACGCAGTGACCGGGATCGACGACCGCCCATCGTTGACGTCCGGTCCCGTCCCAGAGGGGGTCCCTCGGCCGACGCTGGATCCAGCCTTCCCCGAGATCGTCTATTACTGCGTGAACCACATCACGCACACTGGCTGCTTCCACAGTCTGGACGGGGGCCGGACGTTCCTGCCGACCGGGGAGCCGCCCTTCGCTGGTGTCAACACGGCCACCGGCGCCTTGTGCAGCGCGTTTACCGGCGACGTGCAGACCGATGTCGACGGGCGGGTCCTGCTACCACGGATCACGTGCGTCGAGTTGGCGGACGAACCAGGAACGGTCGAGCTCGAGGTGCCGGAGATCGCGGTCTCGGAGGACGCGGGGGCGACGTGGACGCGGTCCGTCGTGAGCGAGACCGTCCTGAGCGGTTCAGCATTCTCGCAGGTGGCGGCCGACGCGGACGGCAACCTCTTCTACGTCTGGATCGACGCGCGGCATCGACTCCCGTACCTGGCGACCTCGACCGATCACGGCGTGACGTGGAGCGATCCGCTCATGTTCGGGCCACCCGGGCTCCGCGAGGCCGCCCTGCCGACGATCGTGGCCGGCGACCGGGGACGTATCGCGGTGACGTTCATCGGCTCTCGCGTCTCCGACGAGACGGACTTCACCCGCCCCTGGGACTCCTACGTGGTGATGTCCACGAACGCTCTGGACGAGGATCCGCTGTTCGTCTCGACGATGACCAACCCGCGCGGTGACCCCGTCTACCGGGGTGAGTGCTCCGAGCCCTGCGCCGGGTTCGCCGACTTCCTCGACATCCAGCTCTCGCCCCTGGACGGATCCGTGTGGGTCACCGCGGTGGACGCGTGTACCCGCATCGAGGCCTGTACCACGGACGGCGCCCCCGGCGTGGTGCATCTGACCGGCGAGGACGGCGCGGTCCTCGACAGTCGCGGGATCGCCATCCGCCAGGTCGCGGGACCCGCCCTGGCTGCTGGCCCGTAGCAGCGGGTCGAGGGGTTCTGGACGAACGCCAATCCTCGCGCCCACCGTCGTTCGTTAACGTGCGACACCGTCGGCGTGTGTTGTCAGCGCGGCATGCCGAAGGGTGGCTCGCGTCGGCTGGCTGAACATGTAGGGGCAGATGGGTGCCGTTCCGGGGAGCTAGCTTAAGCTCAGGACGGACGGCCTTGCACAGCGGCCGTGTGACGGGGACGATCGGCGCAGGATGGCGGACGCAGCGGCCGGATCATTCCACGGGACACCTCTTCTCGAACGGGAAGGCGAGATGGTCCTGCTGACCGATCTCGTCGAGGGGGCGCGCGGGGGCACCGGACAGCTCTGTGTCATCCAGGGCCCGATGGGGATAGGGAAGACGCGGCTACTGGGCGCGGTCCGATCGGCCGCGGAGGGGCGAGACCTGAGGGTGCTTTCTGCCCGTGCTGGAACTCTCGAGCGTGACTTCCCCTATAACGTCGTCCTGCAGCTGTTCGAGCCGGAGCTGCGCAGGATCGGACCTCGCGCACGCGAGTCCCTGTTCAAGGGAGCGGCGGGACAGGCGGCTCCGATCCTTTCGCCCGATGGGCGGGCCATCAGGGCGGAGTCGGCGCCCGCCGATCTTCCCTTCAGCATCATCCATGGCCTGTACTGGCTCACTTCGAACCTGGCGGAGCGCACTCCCTTGCTCATCGCCGTCGACGACGCTCACTGGACGGATGAGCCATCCCTCCGATTCCTGGAGTACCTGGCTCATCGCGTGGGCGATCTGTCCGTGCTGCTCGTGCTCGCTTTTCGCACGGACGAACCCAACACGGATAGCGAGCTGGCGATGACGCTCACGAGCGATCCCCGGGCAGCTCGCCTGCACCCGGCCCCACTGAGCGAAGCGGCAACAACGGCGTTGGTTCGTGAGCTACTTGCGTCGGACGCGGCGGCGGAGTTCTGCCGCGCGTGCCACGCCGCGACTGGAGGGAATCCCTTCTTCCTTCACGAGCTGATCAGGACCCTCAGGTCTGAGCGCGTCCCGGCAACGGCCTCGACGGCCTCGCGAGTGGCGCACGTCGCCCCCGAGGGCATCGCCCAGAGCATGCGCCTGCGGTTGGAGCAGCTCGGTGTCGCCGCCCTCCGTCTGGCGCGCGCCGTCGCCGTCCTCGGGATCGACGCCGAACTGCGGCATGCCGCGGCGCTCGCCGGCCTGGACAATGCATCCGCTTCCGAAGGCGCCGACGCGCTGTTCTCAGCTGAGATCTTCAGAACAGCCAGGCCGCTGGAGTTCGTCCATCCCGTCGTCGAGGAGGCGGTGTATCAGGGCATATCACCGAGCCAACGCGCCGATGCTCACGCGCGCGCCGCCGCCCTCCTTCACGAGGCGAGCGCGGATCCAGACCGCATCGCGGTGCAGCTGCTCTCCACCGATCCCGCTGGCGTCAGCTGGCGGGTAGCCACGCTCGTGGAAGCCGCTGAAGATGCGCTCGCAGGAGGCGCCTCGAGCGCTGCCGTCAAGTATCTCCGCCGAGCACTGGCAGAGCCGCCCGATCCAGATGTGCGAACCATCGTTCTCCGCCACCTCGGTCGCGCCGAGATACGCGTCGGCGACCCGACAGGGATCGAGCATCTTCGCGAGGCGCACGAAGACGCCCCGGAGATCGCCCGTGAGTTGGGCCATGCATTGCTGATCTTCGCCAGCACCCCCGTTGAGGCCCTCGATTGCTACGACGGCGCCCTGGCAGACCTGCCGGAGGAGGAGCAGGAACTCCGCCTGCAACTCGAGGCCGACGCCATCTCGGCAGCGCGATTGTCGCCTGCCACGTTCGCCCAGGCGACCGAGAGGTTGGAGCGTGTCGATCAAGGCATCGCCGGGGCCACCCCAGGTGAGCGACTCATCCTCGCCAACCTGGCCATCCATGAGGTGCTCCAGGGAGGGTCGCCGAAGAAGGCCGCGTCGCTCGCCGAGCGCGCCGTCGTGGGCGGACTCCTCACCGACCAGGGAGTCGGAGCACCAACCTTCTACGACGCCCTCTACGCGACCATCATCGCGGAGGAGTTCGAGCTCGCCGAGCGCTTCTGTCAGGCCGCGCTCGCCGAGGCCCGCGCTCAGGGATCGCTCATCGGCCTCGCGGGCGCTTCGGCGTTCCGTTCCGACCTCCTGTACCGCCAGGGGATGGTGGTCGAAGCCGAGACCGATGCTCGCACAGCAGTCGAGGTGACATGGGCAACGGGGTTCGGGATATTCATGCCGCTCCCGCTCGCCCACCTGATCGACGCGCTGATCGAGCGGGGCGAATCTGCGGCGGCCCGCGATGTCCTTCGCGAGAAGGGAGGTGAGGAGATCCCGGACGGCCTCACGGGCAACTATCTCCTCTTCAGCCGCGGTCAGCTTCATCTCGCTCTTGGTGAAGCAGAACAGGCGGCGAGGGATCTGCTGGAGGTGTATCGGCGCGAAGTCGCGATCGGACGACGGAACCTCCGGCTTCCTTATCGGTCGGCCGCGGCCGTTGCCCTGGCGCGGATCGGCGACCTCAACCAGGCTCGGAAGCTCGCCGATGAGGAACTTCGACTCGCTCGGTCGTGGGGAACACCGCGAGCGATCGGGGTCGCGCTACGTGCTAGGGGTCTGGCCGCCCCCGGGAGCGAAGGCATCCCCTACCTCCGGGAATCAGTCGCCACACTCGCGCAGTCACGCAGCTTCCTTGAGCACGCACGAGCATCGACCGATCTCGGCGCGGCCCTGCGCGGGGCCGGACTCCGCTCCGATGCCCGTGAGCCGCTCCGCCACGGCCTGGACCTCGCCCACCGGTGCGGGGCTACCGCGTTGGTGGATCGCGCGTATCAGGAGCTCCTGGCCAGCGGTGCCCGCCCACGTCGTCCCGGTGCAACCGGCCTCGACAGTCTCACCTCCAGCGAGCGACGGATCGCTGCGATGGCCGCCCAAGGCCTCTCGAACCGAGAGATCGCCCAGTCGCTGTTCCTCGGCATCAAGACCGTCGAGATGCACCTCTCGAACGCATACCGGAAACTGGAGATCCACTCCCGCTCCGAGCTTCCGAAGAACCTGCTCGCACATCCATAGCGGCCTCCCGAACCGGGTCAACTCCAGGTCTATGGATGGGCGTCTCGGCGACCTGCATGCGGCTGCGGATCGATCGCGTCGGCCAGAGCGCGGAACCGCCCCGGCCGCCACCGCCGCATCCGTCGGCCGGCGGCGTGGCAGGTGCTCGAGCAAGTCCTGCGCCCTGCGACGACCCCGTCGGGTCGGCACCACGGCCGCCAACACTTCCTGCCCCCACGCCCTGGGCTGGAAGAACGGCCGTACCGTGATCGACAAGTTCGATGCCTCCATCGCGGAGGGTCGTTTGTAGCCCGAGTTGGGCCTAGACCGATGATGCTCCTATGCCCGGAGGCCGCCGACCCGCACTGGTCCTACGTTCGGTCCGCGGTTGGTCCGCGAGAGGTCCGGCGACGACCGCTAACGACGCGAACGGATGACAACGATGTCGTTCGTGAAAGCCCAGGTCAGGGCCACGGTCCGTGGATGACCGGTAACGACCGCGAGGACCCCGGTGAGACCTTCGACATCTGTCGACGTCGCCAAGAAACGGCGGTCAGGACTGCCGCGCGCCTGAGAGCGCGGGTACGAGCTCCTTGCGCCCTCCGACACCGAGCTTCTGGTAGGTGCTCGTGAGGTGCGTGGCCACGGTTCGCACAGATACGAACAGCGACTGGGCGATCTCGCGGTTCGTAAGCCCCTGCGCGGCGAGCTGGGCCACGCGGCGT
>JAHWKY010000038.1 GCA_019347575.1 Actinomycetota bacterium
ACTTCGGCGTCGTCACGCTCCGCCCTGACGCCCCAGCGGCTGCCACCGGCGTGGTGCAGGTCGGACTCGCGGGGGGTATCGCCGTCGGCCCTCTGCTCTTCGGCCTCCTCGCGGGCCACCTCGATTACGGTCGATCGTGGATGGTCGTCACCGCTGTGATGCTCATCGCGGCCTGGCTCGTCTTCCGTGGAGCCGTGGGCCTCGGACACCACTCGGGCTCGCTGGTCCCTCTGGCCAGGAGCGACGGGTGAGTCGCACCCTGCACTCGGTTGCGCACGCTCGACGCGTCGCACGTCGCCGGCTGCCGAAGGTCGTGTTCGACTTCGTCGACGGCGGCGCCGAGGACGAGATCACGCTGCGACGGAACACCGCTGACCTCGCAGCGCTCACGCTGCGTCCGGACGGCCTGGCCGACGTCTCGCAGCGCGATCTGAGCACGACCGTGCTCGGTGAGTCGGTGTCAATGCCGATCCTGCTCGCGCCGGTCGGCCTCGCCCGGCTCGTTGGCGGCGGTGGAGAGCGCGCTGCCGCCGCAGCCGCGGCAGCGGCTGGGACCGTGTACGTGCTGAGCACACAGTCGAGCTACACCATCGAGGACGTCGCAGCGAGTTCGTCAGGACCGCGATGGTTCCAGCTCTACCCCTGGCGCGACCCCGCCGTCGTGGCGCAGCTCGTCGATCGTGCCGAGCGCGCCGGGTACCGGGCCCTCTGCCTGACCATCGACGTGCCGACGGTCGGCAAGCGGGAGCGGGACCTGCACAACCGGATGGTCCTGCCACCACGGCCACGACCCCACCACGTCCTCGAGGCGGCGATCCGCTGGCCGTGGATCCGTGACGTCATCCTGGGGGAACCGGTGCGGTTCGCCAACCTCGCCGGCATCGCCGACGGCGACAGCACGGTGACCGTGGGGCAGTACGTCAGCCGTGAGCTCGCGAACCCGGGCGCCACGTGGGCGGTCGTGGGCGAGCTACGAGAGCGCTGGGAGGGGCCGCTGCTCGTCAAGGGCGTCCTCACCGCCGCCGATGCGCGCCACGCCGTGGATCACGGCGTCGACGGCATCGTCGTCTCCAACCACGGTGGTCGCCAGCTCGATGGCGTCTCGAGCAGCATCCGCGCCTTGACCGAGGTCGTCGCCGAGGTCGGCGACGACGCCCAGGTCCTCATGGACGGTGGCGTCCGCCGCGGCAGCGACGTCGTCAAGGCGCTCGCGCTGGGCGCCCGTGCCGTGCTCGTCGGCCGGCCCTACCTCTGGGGCCTGGCGGTCGGCGGGCAGGCAGGTGTCGAGGCCGTGCTGGCGATCCTGGCAGACGAGCTCGATCGCTGCCTGACCCTCCTGGGTCGTGCCACCCCGTCCTCCGTCGATCGCCACGCCGTCGCGGTCCCCACGGCATGGGTTGCTCCAAGGGTGTTGACGGAATAAGTGATGATGATGATAATGAATATCCGTGCGGTCGGTCAGATGACGTGGGAGCGGTGACGTGCTTCTCCTCCAACAGCTCACCAACGGGCTGCTCATCGGCGCGGTCTACGCGCTCTTCGCCACCGGGCTGACGCTGACGCTCGGCGTGCTGCGGATCCTGAACCTCGCCCACGGCGTCACCCTGACGATCGCGGCCATCGCCGGGGTCGAGATCGCCTCGCGCTTCGGTCTGCCCTTCGTGCCGCTCCTGGTCGTGGGTGCCGTGTTCGGCGGCATCGTGGGACTCGTGCTCGAGTACCTGGCGTTCCGACCGTTGCGGCTCTCCCGTTCACACGACGAGCACAGCCGCGAGTGGTCCACACTCGTCGCGAGCCTGGCGATGCTGATCGTGCTCGAGAGCTTCGCGCAGCTCTACACCTTCACCTTCACCCCCGATCAGATACTGCGCTTCCCCATCGAGACGTTCCAGAGCACACCGATCACCTTCCTCGGGATCTCGGTCCGCTCGATCAGCCTGGTGATGTTCGTGATCGCCACGCTCCTGACGGTCCTCGTCTGGTGGGTCATCCAGCACACCCAGACGGGTCGGGCCGCTCGGGCCGTGGCCGCCGACCCCGAGGCCGCAGGCATGCTCGGGATCAACGTCAACCTGTACGCGGCCGGGGTCGTCGCGGCGTCGGGGATGCTCGCCGGCATCGCCGGGATCCTGATCGGGGTCGCGTTCAACAGCGTCGACTTCCTCACCGGCGAGCTGTACCTGCTGCGCGGCTTCGCGGTCGTCATCCTCGGCGGCATCGGCAGCGTCCCCGGGAGCCTCTTCGGCGGCCTGCTCCTTGGGCTCTCGGAGGGCCTCACGGTGCACTTCGTCGGGACGCACTGGGTGAAGGCGGTCGCCTTCGGCCTGCTCTTCCTCGTGCTGATCGTCCGACCGCAGGGGCTGTTCGGCAAGCTGGAGGTCGACCGCGCATGAGCCTCGGGCTGTCGCAGACGATCATCGAGCTGGCGCTCGTGAACGTCATCCTCGCACTGTCCGCCTTCGTCGTCGTCGCTGGCGGGACGTTCTCGTTCGCCTTCGTGGCCTTCATCGGCCTCGGCGCCTACACGGGCGCCATCATGGCCACCGAACACGGACTGGGCTTGCTGCCGGCACTGGTCGTCGCCCCGGCGATCGCGATGGTCGTTGCCGCGATCCTGGCCAAGCCCCTCGAGCGCCTGACCGGCGTCTACCTCGCCATGGTCACGGTCGCGATCATGGCCGTCTTCGAGGTCGTGCTCCTGAACATGAGCAGTGTCACCGGTGGGGCACTCGGCATCACGGGTATCGGCAGCGGCATCGGCCTGCTCGAACTCGGGCTCGCCGTGGCTGCGCTGCTGTTGGCGTTCCGGATGCTCCAACACTCGATGCTGGGACGCGCGATGCGGCTCGTGCGCGCGGATCCGCTCGTCGCCAGTGCCGTGGGCGTCAACGTGCCCCGCCTCCAGCTACTGCTCTTCGTCGCCTCGGCCGGGATAGGGGCCTTCGGAGGCGTCCTGCGCGCCTACTACTTCGGCTTCGTCGTCCCTGGCGACTACAGCTTCGCGCTGC
Source organism: Actinomycetota bacterium (assembly GCA_019347575.1). Classification (NCBI taxonomy): domain Bacteria; kingdom Bacillati; phylum Actinomycetota; species Actinomycetota bacterium. The sequence continues at coordinate 3,009 of JAHWKY010000038.1, forward strand.
TGATCCGCCTACTCGCGATGGTCATCCTGGGAGGCGTCGGGCACTGGAGCGGTGCGCTCATCGGCGCCTTCGTCATGACCGTGGTACCCGACTGGTTGCGGCCGTTCGGCGAGTGGCGCGACATCGCGACCGGCGGGATCGTCCTGCTCATCATCGTCCTGGTCCCGCAGGGTGTGACCGGCGGGCTCACGCGTCTGCGGCGGATCCTCGTGCGCCGACGGCGGGGCGAGATCCAAGAAGAACCCGAGGACGCTCCCGCGACCGGACGGATCGAGGGTGAGCTCAGCATCGAGGGCGAGGGGGCGCGATGACCATGCTGTCCATCGAACACGCATCCAAGCACTTCGGTGCGCTCAAGGCCGTCGACGACATCAGCCTCGACGTGGCACCGGGCGAGATCGTGGGCCTCGTCGGCCCCAACGGGTCGGGCAAGACCACCCTGCTCAACCTCGTCAGTGGCTTCCTCGCCATGACCGACGGACGCATCGTCATCGATGGGGACGACACCTCCGGAGCGCCACCGCACATGGTCGCCCGGAAGGGCGTGAGCCGGACGTTCCAGCTCATCCGGCTGGTCGAGACCGCCACGGTGCACGAGAACGTGCTGGCCGGCCTGTACACCGACGCCCCGGACCGCAGGCTCGGCCACGCCCTGGTGCCCTTCTGGGTCGCCGACCGGCGCCGTGAGCTCGACGAGCGGGCAGCGGCTGCCATCGAACGGCTCGAGCTGTCCCCCTACGTCGGCATCGTCGTCGAGGAGCTGCCGTACGGGATCCAGCGGCGTGTCGAACTCGCGCGCGCGGCCGTATCGCAGCCGGCGCTCATCCTGCTCGACGAGCCGGCCGCCGGCGTCACCGAGCGCGACGTGCAGCGGCTCGGCAACTTCATCGAGACCGAGGCGGAACGTGGCTGCGCCGTGGTCCTCGTGGACCACCACCTGCGTTTCGTACTGGACGTGTGTCCGCGGCTCGTCGTCATGAACTTCGGCGAGAAGATCTTCGACGGATCCTCCGGAGAGGCGACCGGGAACAGGGCCGTGCGGGAGGCCTACGTTGGGGTCTGAACTGCTCAGCGTGACCGGGCTGCGGGTGGCCTACGGCGGCATCCACGCGGTCCACGCCATCGACCTGCACGTCGACCGCGGCACGGTGGTGGCGCTCGTCGGACCGAACGGCGCGGGCAAGACCAGCACGATCCGCGGCATCGGAGGCCAGGAACGTGCCGATGGCCGCATCCTGTTCGACGGCGACGACATCTCGGGCTGGCCACCCCACCGCGTGTCGCGAGCCGGTCTCGCGCAGGTACCCCAAGGGCGCAGGTTGTTCCCCGAGCTGACCGTGATGGAGAACCTGTCGCTCGGCGCCTACAAGCGCGACGAGACGGGACAGCTGCGGGACGTGTTCGACCTGTTCCCCCGGCTGGAGGAGCGATCGAACCAGCGCGCCGGGTCCATGTCGGGGGGTGAGCAGCAGATGCTCGCCATCGGTCGAGCTCTGATGGCCGGTCCGAAGCTGATCGCCATGGACGAGCCCAGCCTCGGTCTCGCGCCCATCCTCGTCCGTGATGTCTTCGACGCGATCGCACGGATCCGCGAACTGGACGTCTCGGTGCTGCTCGTCGAGCAGAACGCGACGCAGGCGCTCAACGTCAGTGACCACGTCTACGTGCTCGATCGTGGCCGCATCGTGTACGAGCAGCCGACCGAGCGTGCTCGCGAGGAGCTCGATCTGATCGAGACGTACATGGGCTGACCGAGTCGGTCGGCACCCGAGCCAAGGAGCAACGCATGAGGATCAAGATGGTCAGCCCGATGACTCGCCTCGACGGCATGAGCCGCGAGGACTTCAGGGAGTACTACGTCAAGCAGCACACCCAGGTCGGGGGCGGTTTCCCCGGTCACATCAAGTACGTCGGCAGCCCCGCCATCCAGAGTGCCAACGGCGACGACCCGCCGTTCGACGCCGTGGCGGAGCTGTGGTGGGAGAGCGTCGACGCGCTGGCCGCGGCGTACACGCACGAGCTGTGGGAACGGGCACGAGCTGACCACCCCAACGTCGTCAGCGGCCGCATCATGTTCGTGGTCGAGGAGCACGACATCCTCGAGCCCCCGCCCACCGGTGAGGGCGTGAAGTACATCGCGCTGCTGACGCGCGCGGACAAGCAGTCGCGCGAGGACTTCCGTCGCTACTGGTTCGACGAGCACATCCCGCTGGCCCTGCAGACGCCGAACCTCAAGGGGTACCGCGCGTGCCCGGGTCTGTACTCCGCCAACGGCGACGGGATCCTGACCGACCCCAGAGAGGTCAGCCAGTTCGACGGAGTCGTCGAGATGTTCTTCGACAGCGTGGAGGCGTTCAACGAGTCGTTCGCCGACCCCTTCTGGGACCGGCTGCGCACCGACTACTACGCGAACTTCGCGATGGGCCGCGTCCAGCTCCTCGTCGAGGAGCACCTCGTCTTCGACAAGATCACGGACTGACCATGACCAACGACGCACCTCGTCCGCAGCTCGTCGGCGTCGATGTCGGCGGGACCTTCACCGACGTCGTCGTCCGCGACGAGCGCGACGGATCGCTGCGCGTCGGCAAGGTCCCCTCGACCCCCGAGGATCAGTCGCGCGGGTTCATGGAGGGCCTCGCAGCGCTCGACATCGATCCGGGGTCCGTCGCCCTCCTCATACACGGCACGACGGTCGCCACGAACGCGGTGATCGAGCGCAAGGGCGCGGAGTGCCTGCTGGTCACGACCCGCGGGTTCCGAGACGCGCTGGAGCTCGGCCGACGCGACCGACCCCAGGTCTACGGCCTGCGCGGCAGCGTGCACCCGCTCGTCCCCCGGCGGCTCCGCGTCGAGGTCGACGAGCGCACCCGGGCCGACGGCACGGTCACGCGCGAGGTCGACGAGGACGAGCTCCTCGCGGCCGTCGAGACCCACGTCGACGAGGTCGGTGCCGTCGTCGTCAGCTTCCTGCACGCGTACGCCAACCCCGCGAACGAGGAAGCGGCCTGCGCGGCGATCCGGCGACGTTGGCCCGAGCTGTACGTCATCCCGGCCGGGGTCAGCCTGCCGCGGATCTCGGAGTTCGAGCGCACCTCCACGGGGGTGGTCCACGCGTACGTGCAACCCATCATGAACCGCTACCTCAGCTCGCTCGCGAGTGCTGTGGACGAGGCCGGCTACCTCCGCCCGCCCGCGATCGTGCAGTGCAACGGGGGGATCATGTCGCTCGGGCACGCGATCGATCGCCCCGCCAACACCGTCCGCTCTGGTCCGGCCGCCGGGGTCATCGCCGGCGCCACCGTCGCTCGGCAGGCCGGGTTCCCCAACGCCATCACGGCCGATATGGGTGGCACCAGCTTCGACGTCGCGCTGGTCGTCGACGGCATCCCCACGGTCACCGACGAGAAGCTCGTCGACTTCCGGATCCCCCTGCGCGTGCCCACCATCGACGTCGAGACCCTCGGCGCCGGTGGCGGAAGCCTCGCGAGCATCGACGCCGCGGGGATCCTACGGGTGGGACCCGAGAGCGCTGGGGCGATGCCGGGCCCCGCGTGCTACGGGCGTGGCGGTGAGCAGCCGACCGTGACCGACGCCAACCTCGTCCTGCGTCGCATCAACCCCGATCGGCCCATCGGCGGCAAGCGCCTCGACCTCGACGTGTCCCTGAGCATCAAGGCGATCCAGGCTCACGTCGCGGACACGCTCGGCGTCGGCGTCGAGGAGGCAGCCGAGGCGATCCTCCGCGTGGTCGACGGCCGGATGGGTGGCCAGGTGCGCATCATGTCGGTGGGGCGCGGTCACGACCCCCGCGACTTCGTGCTCGTGCCGTTCGGAGGCGCGGGCCCGCTGCACGGCGCCGCGATCATGCGGGACGTGGGCATCCCACGCGCGGTCGTGCCGCCCTCGCCGGGGGTGACGTCGGCGATCGGCTGCATCGATGCGGATGTCCGCTACGACTTCGTCCAGAGCATCCGGCAGCCACTCGCCGACGTCGACTTCGACGCTGTCAACCGCATCGTCGACGAGTACCTGACCGAGGGGAGGCGCCTGATCGAACAGGGCGGGGTCCCGGTCGAGGCCGTCGCGCTGGGCGTCCAGGCGGAGATGCACTTCGAGGGGCAACGTCACGCCATCCGGGTCGAGGTCGAGAGCCCGCTGACTCGTGACGACGTGGAGCGCGCGTTCCGCGAGGAGTACCGCCGTCAGTACGGGACCGTGCTCGACAACCCGGCCATGCTACTCGACCTCGAGTGTCACGTGGTCGGGCGACGACCACGGAGGGTCGAGACCTGGCCCGAACTCGACGAGCAGCCGTGGGACGACGCGGTCATCGAGCGCCGGGACGTGTACTTCGACGGGGCTTGGCGAGACACGCCCATCATCGAACGTACCGCCCTGTTCCCGGGCATGTCCGGCGTGGGCCCGGCGATCGTCGAGCAGGACGACACCACCACGGTCGTGCTGCCCGACATGTCCGTGCGCGTCGATCACGCCGGGAACCTGATCCTGGAGGTGGCATCGTGACCGCGATCGATCCGACCACGCTCGCCGTCGTGCGCGGCTACCTCGACGAGGTCGTCGACGAGATGGATGTCGTGCAGGTCAAGGCGGCCTTCAGCCCGATCGTGTCGGAGATGAAGGATCGCGCCAACGGCCTGTTCCGCGCCGACACGGGCGAGACGATCGCCCAGGGCAACGAGGGTTCGCCGATCTTCGTCACGACGATGCAGCACGCCGTTCAGGCGACGCTCGACTGGCTCGGAACGATCGGACGTCGGTGGGAACCCGGTGACGCCTACCTGCTCAACGACCCGTACCTCGCCGGGACGCACCTGCAGGACGCCAAGCTCGTCGCACCGTTCTTCTGGGATGGCGAGCCGAGGATGCTGCTCGCGAACACGGGCCATTGGATGGACGTCGGTGCCGCCCAGGCTGGGGCGTTCGGCCCCACGTGTCGTGAGATCTACGAGGAAGGCGTGCGACTGCCCGTCATGCGCTTCGTCCGCGATGGCGAACTCGATCCCGAGATCCTGGCGCTGATCAGGGCGAACAACCGCCTGCCGGATCTCCAGGAGGGCGACCTCCGCAGCCAGTACAACGCGCTGCTCGTCGGACAGCGGCGACTCGAGCGCCTGTTCGACCGTTACGGCCCTGACGTGGTGATGGCGTGCGTGCACGAGCTCGACGAGCGCTCGGAGCAGCAGATGCGCTCCCGTATCGCCGACATCCCGGATGGTCGCTACCACGCCGAGGATGCCCTCGACAACGACGGCATCACCGACGAGGAGCTCGAGTTGCGGCTCGAGATCACCGTCGACGGCGAGCATATGACTGTCGACTTCACCGGTACCACCGGGGCCTGCGAAGGGCCGATGAACCTGACGCGCTCGACCACCGTGACCGCCTGCTACACGGGCCTGAAACACCTCTTCCCGGACATCCCGATCAACGGAGGCTGTTTCCGGCCCGTCGACGTGACCGTCCCGCAGGGCTCGCTGCTGGACGCACCGCCGCCCCACGCGGTGGGCGGCTACCCCGACACATCGGCACGCATCGTCGGCATGGTGGCCCAAGCACTGGTCGAAGCGGTCCCCGACATCGCGCCGGCGACGAGCTTCGAGACGGGGGGAGTGGCGGTCGTAAGCGGGGCGCGGAACGGCGACGAGGTCTTCGTTGCCGTCTTCCCGTACGGGGGTGGCTACGGGGGATGCAGGGGTGGCGATGGCCTCGTGAACGGCACCAGCGTCGTCGGCATGGCCAGCTTCCCTTCGATCGAAGCGTCCGAGCACGACTACCCGATCCTGTGGCACCGCTTCGGGATCCGGGAGGGATCCGGTGGTGCCGGGCAGTGGATGGGTGGCTGCGGCAACGAGTACGAGTTCGAGGTCGAGGTCCCCGCGCGTCTGTCGATCCTGGGTGAACAGGCCAAGCACCCGCCACCCGGCGCGCTCGGTGGACTGCCCGGGGCACCCAACGTCGTGGCCTACACCTTGAACGGCGAGTGGCAGGGCCCGGACCTCGGAGCCAAGGTCAGGCCCGTCGCCATCACGGCAGGCGACCGCATCCGCATGCGGTCGCCCGGAGGCGGCGGGTACGGGGATCCAGCGGATCGTGACCCGGCGGCGATCGAACGCGACATCGCGAACGGGTACCTCACGCCCGAGCAAGCACGTGAGTGGTTCGGCGGGAGCGACGGATGAAGGAACGGAGCAAGGTCATGCAAGCCAACCCCGAGAGGAGCAAGAGGATGCACGCATCACGTACACGCCGATCTCTGCGGATGCTCGCAGGTGTGGCCGGACTCGCCCTACTGATGACCGCATGTGGGGGTGACGACGACGCTGCGGACGACGACGGCACGGCGGCGCCGACCGCCCCCGACACCGGCGACGGGACGGCCACCGACGGTGGTGATGGTGGTGGCGACCTGCCGGACTCCATCAGCATCGGGGCGCTCGACTCGCTCTCCGGGGCCGCCGCCTTCTGCGGGCAGAACGAGGTCGCGGGCATGGAACTGGCCATCGCCGAGGCCGAAGAGATGGACTTCCTCGAAGGGACCGACATCGAGCTCGTCGTGGAGGACGACGCGAGCACCGCGGAGGAGGGCGTCGCTGCGTACCGGCGGCTCGTCGACTCTGGCGTGACCGCGATCGTCGGCCCGTGCTTCTCCACCGTGGCACAAGCGACGGTCGACTTCACTGCCCAGGACGAGGTCCCCATGATCCTGACGACGTCGGGTGACCCGCCGCTCGTCGATCCCGAGTGGGTCTACCGCGCCGGTGTCACGCAAGGCAGCTTCGCCGGCAAGACCGTCGACGTGCTGGCCGAGCGCGGCATCGAGAGCATCGCCGTCATCTACCACACCGACACGCCGACGATCGTCGGTGTCTGGGAGGAGGTCTGGAAGCCCGGTCTCGAGGCGGCTGGCATCGAACTGGTGTCCGAGGACGGTGTCACCGCTGACAAGCAGGACTTCAGCGCCGAGATCGCCAAGTACCAGCAGCTCGACCCCGACGCGATCGGCGTACTCGTGGTGGGTGGGCCCAACGTGGCGATCGTGACGCAGCTCCGCGAAGCCGGTCTCGACCAGCCGATCATGGGTCAGCTCGTGATGGGCGCGCCGTTCTACATCGAGAACGCCGGTGCTGCGGCGAACGGATCGATCTTCGCGACGAACTTCCACCACGAGCTGCCGTTCGAGAGCTCCCAGGCCTTCACCGAGGCGTACCGGGCCGCCGAGGGCAGCGATCCTGACTTCGCCGCAGCCAACGGCTACGACGGCGCGTGGATGCTCCTGCACGCGATCAAGAACGCGGGATCGGTCGAGGCCGGTGACCTGAAGCTGGCGCTCGACACCCACCCGGGTTTCGCTGGCGCTCAGGGCGAGATCACCTTCGACGAGAAGGGCGACGCGATCGGACCAGGTGCAGTGGTCGAGATCGTCGATCAGAGCATCGAGTTCGTGAGCACCGAGGGCTGACCGAGGCGATCCGTGTGGGGTGGGCTCGACCCGCCCCACACGGCCCCACGGCCGATGACGTAGAGACGAGGAACGTAACCATGCACGAGAACGCTGCGGACAACCCGCTCGGGGGAGCGCTCGACGGCATCACCGTCGTCGACCTGACGCGCCAGATGGCCGGACCCTACGGATCGCTCGTGCTGGCCGACTTCGGTGCGGACGTGATCAAGGTGGAGTCGTCGCCGCATGGTGATCCCAGCCGCCGTACGGGAACGCACTTCATCGAGGGCGAGAGCACGATGTTCCTCACTTGGAACCGCAACAAGCGCAGCGTCTGCGTCGATCTGCGATCCGAGGCAGGGAAGAAGGTCGTACGCCGCTTGATCGCGGACGCGGACGTGTTCATGGAGAACTACCGTCCGGGGGTCGCCGACGCGATCGGTGTCGGCTACGAGGCCATGCGCGAGCTCAACCCGCGACTCGTCTACTGCTCGGTCAACGCCTTCGGGTCCAAGGGCCCGTGGGCCGAGCGTCCGGGAACCGATCCGGTCGTGCAGGCCTTCAGCGGTGTGATGTCGGTGACAGGGGAACGCGACGGCGGACCCGTCCTGGTCGGGATCCCCATCGCGGACTACACCGGAGCGATGCTCGCCGTGCAGGGAGTCCTGCTGGCGTTGCAGGCGCGCGAACGCACGGGCCAGGGCCAGCACGTCGAGATCCCGATGATCGGGGCACTGCTGTTCGGCCTGACCACCCGCGTCGGGCCGTTCTTCCAGACCGGCGAGGACCCGGTCCGCTGGGGGAGCCAGCACAGCCAGGTCGTGCCCTACCAGGCGTTCGAGACCAGCGACGGCTGGGCCGTCGCCGGAGTGTGGGGTGACGACGGGTGGGCGGCGTTCTGTGACGCGCTCGAGTGGCCGGAACTCGCCACGGACGAGCGCTTCGACACCAACGTCAAGCGTGTGGAGCGCCGCGACGAGCTCGGTCCGCTGCTCCAGGAACGGTTCGTGGAGCGCACGACCGCGGACTGGGAGGAGCGTTTCACGGCGCACCGCGTGCTGTTCTCACCCGTGCACACCTTCTCGCAGGTGCTCAGGCACGAACAGGTGCGAGCGAACGGGTTGGTCACGCAGGTCGAGCACCCCACGATCGGCAGCTTGGATCAGATCGGACCCGTCGTACAGCTCCGCAGCACCCCGGCGCAGGTACGCAGCGCTCCACCTCTGCTGGGCCAGCACACGGTCGAGGTGCTGCGAGAGAGAGGCTGGACCGACGACGAGATCCAGGAGCTGCTCGACGACGGTGCGGTCGTCGCCAACGAACTCGAGCCAACCGGCGGGCAGCCGCGTGGGTGAGGGCGGCCAGGAACGGCTCGAGCATCTGTACCGTGAGATGCGCCGGATCCGGACCTTCGAGGAGTGGGTCTCGCGGCTGTACGCGGGCGGTGACGTCCCCGGGTTCTGCCACGTCTCCGTCGGGCAGGAGTCCGTTCCCGTGGGGGTCTGCTCGGCACTGACCACCGAGGACATCATCACCTCCACCCACCGCGGGCACGGCCACGTCATGGCCAAGGGAACACCAGCCCGCGAGATGTTCGCGGAACTGATGGGCAAGTCCACTGGTGTCTGCGGCGGCCTCGGAGGATCGATGCACATCGCTGACCCGAGGATCGGGGTGTTCGGGGCGAACGGTGTGGTCGGCGCTGGCATCCCCATCGCCGTCGGTGCGGCCCACGCGGCCCGGTACCGGGACGCCGGGTTCGTGGTGACGTGCTTCTTCGGGGACGGAGCGGTCGCTGGCGGCGCTTTCCACGAGGGTGTCAACCTCGCGGCGCTGTGGAACCTGCCGGTCCTGTTCGTGTGCGAGAACAACCTCTACGCCGAGTTCACCTGGTGGGAACGCCAGCATCCCGTGCCGCCAGCCGAGCGTGCGGCCGCCTACGGGCTGAAGGGACACCGCATCGACGGACGCGACGTGGCCGAGGTGGCAGACCTGGCTGGAGAACTCGTCGACCAGCTCCGTTCCGGTGGGCCACCCGTCCTGCTCGAGGTCACGGTCCACCGGTGGGAGGGGCACTACGTCGGTGATCCGGCTGACTACCGCCTCGAGGGCGAGCGTGAGGCCATGCGTGCGGAGGATCCGCTCGCGCATGCACGCGAACGCCTCGAGGACGACGAGGCCGACACCATCGATCGTGAGGTCGAGGAGGAGATGCGCACCGCGGTCGAAACCGCTCGGGCCGACCCCGTCCCCGACATCGCCGATCTCGGCCGGTACGTCTACGCGCCCCGACCACTGATCGACGAGGAGGACATCGATGACGACGTCAGCGACTTCCGCTACATCGACGGGGTCATCGCAGGCCTCGGTGATGCGATGGTCGACGACGATCGGGTCTTCCTCGCCGGGGTCGACGTAGGCGCGGTCGGTGGGATCTTCCGTGCGACCCGTGGCCTGTTCGACCAGTTCGGAGCCGATCGCGTGATCGACACGCCCATCTCCGAGACCGCCGTCGTAGGCCTGGCCGTGGGCTCAGCAATGGCCGGTCTGCGCCCCGTGATCGAGATCATGTTCATCGATTTCATCGGCGTCTGCTTCGACCAGATCATCAACCAGGCAGCGAAGCTGCGGTTCATGACCGGCGGCGCCGTTGACCTATCGCTGGTGATCCGGACACAATACGGGGCGGGACGGTCGGCGGGCGCCCAGCACTCGCAGAGCCTGGAGGCGCTCCTCGCAGCCGTCCCAGGGCTCTCGGTCGTGATGCCGTCGACGGGGACCGACGCCTACGGCCTGCTCCGTTCCGCGATCGAGGATCCGAACCCCGTGGTCTTCATCGAGCACCGCCACCTCTACGGATGGCGCGGCCCGAAACCGGGATCGGCACACCGGGTTCCACTCGGCAAGGCGAACGTCGTACGTGAGGGCCGGGATGTCACTCTCGTCACTTCTGGACGTCTTCTGCACCAGTCGCTCGACGCAGCGAACGAACTCGCCGACGAAGGCATCGACATCGAGGTGATCGACCTGCGTTCTCTCGTGCCTCTCGACGTCGAAACGATCGCGTCGTCCGTTCGGAAGACCACCCGCCTCGCCGTCGCACACGAGGCACCGGCGCCCTTCGGGATGGGCGCCGAGATCATCCAGGCGACGCTCGAGCAGGCGTTCTGGCGGATGGACGCGCCACCGCTTCGCATCGCTCCGCCTCCCGTTCCGGCACCCTACGCCCCGAACCTCGAGCGGGCGTGGCTGCCCGGGAAGGAGCGCATCGTGGAGGAACTGCGTCGACTGAGGCGGATGGCATGACCACGATGCCGCGTCGCCAGGAGAAGATGTCGGAGATCGTCTCCCGCGAGATCGTCCACGCCATCGTCGACCAGGGCCTCGAGCCTGGCGCGAAGCTGGCGTCGGAGGGCGAGATGCTGGAACAGTTCGGGGTCGGCCGGGCGACCCTCCGGGAGGCTCTGCGGATCCTCGAGGTGAACGGCCTCATCCAGATCCGGCCGGGGCCCGGTGGTGGACCCATCGTCGCGGGCGTGAAGAGCCACGACTTCGGCCGGATGTCCACGCTGTACTACCACATGACCGGAGCGACCTTCCGGGAACTGGCCGAAGCCCGCCGCGCGATGGAGCCCGTCATGGCGCGGCTCGCGGCCGAGCGTGCCGACCCCGATCAGTTCGATCGGCTCCGCCGTTCCATCGAGCGGGCGGAGGCCGCCAGCGTCCGCGAGGAGGGGAACTGGGCCCGCGTCAGCACCGACTTCCACGCGACGGTGGCGAGCATGTCCGGCAACCGTGTCCTGGATCTGTTCGCTGAGTCTCTCAAGGACGTCTGGTTCGATCGCATCTACGGCCTGATGTATCCAGTCGACGCTCGGGAGCAGGTCCGGCGAGATCACGAAGCCATCGCCGGCGCGATCATCAAAGGCGATGGCAAGAAGGCGGAGAAGTTGATGGCCGCCCACATGGACGAGTTCCAGGGTTTCGTGACCGAGCGCTACCACGGCCTGCTCGACGAGGTTCTCGACTGGAGGTAACGGACGTGTCCCAGGGTGGCAGCCCACGTGTCGTCGACTTCTCGACGCACCTGTCGGGCCCCCTCGCGAGCCACCTCCTGACCGAGATGGGCGCCGACGTCGTGAAGATCGAACGTCCTGGGGTCGGGGACGGCAACCGCGGACTCGACCCGTTGATCGCGGGACGCGGCATGTTCCACGCGGCGTTGAACTCCGGTGCCCGGAGCCTGGCCGTGCACAACCGCTCGCCGTACTGGAACGACATCGTCGCCGCCGCGGCGCGTTGGGCGGACGCCGTCATCGTCGGCCTGCGCCCCGTCGACGCGCAGCGTCGCGGCCTCGACTTCGCCACGCTCCGCGTGGAGAACCCCACCCTGGTGTACTGCCTGGTCTCGGGGTTCGGTGAGCGGGGCCCGTGGGCGGACTACACCGCGCACGGTCAGACGATCGACGCGCTGGCCGGTCAGGTACCCATCGAGTGGCACGACGGGCTGCCGTCGACACAGTCGGGCTGGCGATCGAGCGGAGCGGTGCTGGCAGGTGTGTTCGCCGCGTTGGGCGTGTTGGCGGGCCTGTACCGACGCGAGCGCGGAGAGGGAGCTCAGCACGTCAGCGCGTCGCTTTGGGGGAGCGCGATGTGGTGGAACTGGCGCGACCTCAACACCTACGCGAACCTGGGCCAGCCCTGGAACGAGTACCGCGAGCTGGGGGCGAGGTACGCGATGTACCCCACGGCCGACGATCGCGCGGTCCTGCTCGCCCCGATCGAGCGCAAGTTCTGGCACCGTCTGTGCGACATCCTCGATCTGCCCGACGAGTGGCGCGAGCGCGGTTCGTGGGAGCGTTCCGCGATGGAGTTCGGCCGTGGCCCTGAACACGCTGACGAACGGCCCTTGATCGCCGAGCGCATGCGCCAGAAGCCGTTGGACGAATGGTGGCCCGCGCTCGAGGAGAGCGGTATCCCCTTCGCGCCGGTGTTGACCGTCGAGGAGGCGCTCCGGAGCGAGCACGCTGCCGCGGAGGGGGTGATGCGTGGGACACGAGTCCTCGAGGAAGACGTGCTCGTGAGCGCGTTGCCGATGCGGCTCTCGGACTCCGCGGAGGGCGCCGGCACCGGCCCACTCGACCCGTTGTCGCCCGCCCCGGAGCTGGGCGCCGACGCACGGTCCGTGCTGGCCGACCTCGGGCTCGAGGGCATCGAGGACGAACTCGGCGTCGACTGAGCGGTCGTCAGTCCCCACTGCTGGCCAGGAGTTCTGCTCGGGCACGCACCAGCAGGTCCAGGGTCAGGTTGACGGGCACATCCACGCGCGCCTCGTGCGCCCGCTCGACGATGACTCCGGAGATGTCGGCTGCCTCCGAGGGTCGACCGCTGACCAGCGACTGGTACGTCGAGCCAGCGGTGCGCGTCGTCGTGGGGGCACCCCTGCCGAAGAAGCTCTCGAGGCGGTCGGTGTCGAGCCGGACGTCCAGCGCCCCCGCGACCTCGTAGACCTCGGCACGCGCCAACGCCATGAGGCGCCGGACGCTGGCGGCCTGCAGCATCTCGTGCACCGGCAGCATCAGCGCACCGGAGACGCTGTTGGCCGTGGCGAGAGCCAGCTTCTCCCACAGCATGACGTCGCGATCGTCGACGATGCGTACGGGCAACTCGGGCTGGTCAGCGATCGAGGCGAAGCGTTCCGCGGCGAGCTCGGCATCCGGCCTCGGGGCGAGAAGTGTGGGGCCCTCTCCTGTCCACGCGACGATCCCGGGAGCCAGGTGGGTCGCACCCTGGTAGGTGGTCCCTGCCACGCCTCGGGGATCGGCTGACTCCACCAGCTCCGCGCTGCGCAGACCGTTCTGCAGCGACACCACCAGGCCGTCGTCCGCGACGAGTCGCAGGCCGAGGTTCGTCGCCCAGGGGGCGTCGTCGGCCTTGTTCAGCAGCAGCACGGCGTCGAAGCGCCCGGCACCTGGGACGTCGTCGGGTCCCGATACCTCCGGATACTCCCGCAGCGTTTCGGCGCCGGGCGAGCGGTGGTCCTCGACGGTCACCCCGTCGCTGGCGATGCGCTCGGCGACCTCGCTGCGTCTGGTCACCAGCGTGACGTGCACACCGGTGCGCTCCAGTAGGGCGGCGTACACACAGCCCAGGGCGCCTGCTCCGACGACCGCGACCGTGTAGGTGTCGTGGCTTCCCACCGCCCGTCTCCCGAGAGCTATCTCTTATAATCATAGTCCCCTACTTGGTGGAGGTGCGGGGTGGCGGAGAGAGCGGGCGGGCGGTTCCGTCTCGACGGGAAGGTGGCCATCGTGACCGGGGCGAGCTCGGGCCTCGGCGCCGACTTCGCCCGAGCCCTCGACTCCGCCGGTGCATCGATCGTCGTGGCGGCGAGGCGTGGCGAGCGACTGGAAGCGTTGTCGGCTGAGCTGCGCGACGCGCTGCCCGTCGTCTGTGACGTCGCCGACCCTGCTGATCGGGACCAGCTGGTCGCGGCGACCGTGGACCGCTACGGCACCGTCGACGTCCTGATCAACAACGCGGGTGTGGCGCGGGTGAGTCCCGCACTCGAGGAGTCCGATGAGACCTTCAACGAGGTGATGGCGGTGAACCTCGTGGCGCCGTTCGCGCTCGCTCGACGCGTCGCCGCCGTCATGGTGGAGCGGGACGGGGGCAGCATCGTGAACGTCGCCTCCATCCTCGGTCTCGTCGGCGTCGGACAGATCCCCCAGGCCAGCTACGCCGCGAGCAAGGGTGGCGTGGTCAACCTGACCCGCGAGCTCGCCGCGCAATGGGCGCGCAAGGGCATCCGCGTGAACGCGATCGCCCCGGGTTGGTTCCCCAGCGAGATGACGACCGAGCTCTTCGAGAAGGAGCGAGGTCAGCAGTGGATGCAGCGGCGGATCCCGATGGGGCGACCTGGCGAGAACGGTGAGCTCGACGGGGCGCTGCTGTACCTGGCCAGTGACGCCAGCAGCTACGTGACCGGGCAGATCCTGGTCGTCGATGGTGGCTGGACCATCATCTGAACGAGGATCGTCTCAGCTAAGCCCGCGACGAACATCACCGACCGCGGCCTTGGCGTTGCTATCGGTCACTGGCGATGCGTCCGAACGCACGGCAGCCGTCGGTACTGAGCGAGGAATGCACGGAAGCTGGTGTTCCCAGGAGTTGGCGGGCCGCATGTCGAAGCCTTGCCGGGGAGTGCTTCGTTGGGGACGCGATGAGAGCGACGGGGGTCTGGACTTCGCCGGGGACGACGGCGTGAGCGGCCGCGTCACCGTCGACGGGAAGTTCTTTTCAGTCGCCAACGGGAGGTTCTCGTTTCGGGGCGTCACGTACGGCACCTTCCAGCGGCGCGAGGACGGGGCGTTGTATCCCGACCGCGACCGGATGAAGCGCGATCTGGCCGAGATCGCGGAGTCCGGCTTCACCCTGATCCGAACGTACGACAGCCCCCCCGATGACCTCCTCGAACTGGCCGCCGACTGGGGGCTGTACCTGTTGCCGCAGCCCTTCTTTCCCGACTGGCGCTACCTGGTCGGCCATTCGCGTCGCGACCTGCGCGAACTGAGGCGTCGTGCCGTCACCGAAGTCCGGCAGCAGGCGCGCCGACTCGCTGGCATCCCGCACGTCTTGGGCCTGTGCCTGGGGAACGAGATCCCCGCTGATGCCCTTCGCTGGTACGGCGAGGAGCCGGTGCTCCGGGTCTTGCGGGAGCTGGCCGAGACCGTCCGCGCCGAGGACCCCGGGCACCTCGTGACGTACGCGAACTACCCGACGACGGAGTACCTGTCGCTCGATTTTCTCGACTTCATGATGTTCAACGTGTTCCTCGAGGATCGAAGCGCTTTCCGTCGGTACCTGTCACGGCTCCAGCACCTCGCCGGCGACCGACCGCTGGTCCTCGGCGAGATCGGCATGCACGCCGGCAGCGGCCCAGTGGGCGAGCGGCAGCAGGCGCAGATGCTCGGGTGGATGCTGGAGACCGCGGTGGAGCGCGGGGTAGGGGGCACTTGTGTGTTCTCGTGGACGGATGACTGGTGGGTCGGCGGCCGCAAGGTCGAGGGCTGGCGGTTCGGCCTGACCCGTGAAGACCGCGCGGCGCGGCCAGCGCTTGACGTGGCGGGTGACTGGAACCGACGAACCGTGCGCGATCTCGACTTCGA
Source organism: Actinomycetota bacterium (assembly GCA_019347575.1). Taxonomy (NCBI): domain Bacteria; kingdom Bacillati; phylum Actinomycetota; species Actinomycetota bacterium. Next base: position 18,639 of record JAHWKY010000038.1, read on the forward strand.
CTGGCCCTCGATCAGCGTCGTGGTCTGCGCGTACAACGCTGAGGCGACCCTCGATGAGTGTCTCCGGCACACCGTCGAGCTCGACTATCCCCGGTTCGAAGTCATGGTGATCGACGACGGCTCCGAGGACCGCACTGCTCAGATCGCGCGTCGTCACCCCTCGGTGCGGCTCGTCGAGATCGAGCATGCCGGTTTGGCCGTCGCACGCAACGAAGGGCTGCGGCATGCCACGGGCGAGATCGTCGCCTACCTCGACGCCGACGCCTATCCCAGCCCCGAGTGGCCCTACTTCCTGGCGCTGGGCTTCGCAACGCGACGGGTCGGCGGCGTCGGAGGCCCGAACATCCCCCCATCAGACGATCCGCGCACCGCCCACCAGGTCGCACGCTCGCCCGGAGGGCCCGTGCACGTCCTGGTTTCGGACGAGTACGCCGAACACGTCCCTGGCTGCAACATGGCGTTCTGGAAGGACGTGCTCGAACAGGTCGGTGGCTTCGACCCGATCTACACCGCGGCTGGCGATGACGTCGACCTCTGCTGGCGTGTGCTGGACGCGGGTTGGGACATCGGCTTTCATCCCGCAGCCCTCGTCTGGCACCGTCGCCGCGGCAGCCTGCGTGCGTACCTGCGCCAGCAAAGGGGATACGGACGTAGCGAAGCGCTCGTCGAAAGCCGCCACCCGGACCGTTACACCCCCGCGGGGACGGCACGATGGACTGGTCGGATCTACTCCTCGTCGGCGCCCCCCCGTGGTCGTCAGCGTCTGTACCGCGGCGAGTACGGCACGGCCGCTTACCAGTCCGTGTATCGCGACGGCGGACATGCTGCCGATCTCGTTCACCAGGTCGGGCTGCCGGTCGCCGCAGCCCTGATCGCCACCGCTCCGGTTGCGCTCCTGCATCCCCTCGCCGCCGCCCCGGCTGCCGCAGCGGCGCTCTTTGCCATCGCGCTCTACGTGTACGACGTGCTCCAGTGCGTCCCGCCGCGATCCATGCGTCGTGGCACCTGGTCGTTCCGAGCCGGCGTGGCCCTCATGCACGTGCTTCAGCCACTGGTGCGACACTGGGCTCGGCGTCGCCACCGCCATGCCGCGCGCGCCGACCTGCCACCGCGTCTTCATGTCGCCGGGTCGGTCCAGAGGGGACGCGGCGGCACACTCGTGATGCCTGCCGACGGGGCACGACAGGAGTTCGCCCGCCTACTTGTCGAGTCGCTGCGCAGCACCGGAGCGCGGATCGTCGCAGCGACCGCCTGGGAGCCGCGCGACGCACGGATCAGCACGTCCTGGTTCGTGCGCGGAGACCTGCTGACCAGCCTGCACGTCGAGGACTACTTCCAGGTCAGGATCCGTCCGACCCTGCGCTGGACGTGGCTCGCGGTCGCGCTGTGTGCCACTGTGGCAGCGAGCGCGGTTGTCCCGCTCGTAGGTGCGCTGCTCGGCTTGGCCGTGATCGCCGACGCGGTCACGGGACTGCTGCGACTCCGCCGGCTGGTGCCCAGGACGTTACGGATGTGCGCTGATGCCTGACCAGCGCTCTCCCGTCGGAATCTGGGCCATCGCACGCCGATACGTGCCGCGGGCGCTTCCGTACCTACGACCGTACCGTGGCCTGCTGGCCCTGACCGCGCTGCTGACCATGCTGGGCACGGCGATGATGCTGGCCGAACCGTGGCCACTGGCGTTCCTCGTCGACACGGTACTCACGGACGCCGAACCACCTGCACTCATCACGCGCCTCTTCGGCGCGGACAAGACACGGCTGATCCTCGTCGCGGTCGTGGCCGGCTTCGCGATCACGCTTCTGTCCAACGGGTTCCACGTGCTGACTAGCTACGTGCTGGTGCGCCTCGAGCAGCGCATGGTGCTCGACCTGCGCAGCGATCTGTTCGGCCACGTGCAGCGCCTGTCCCTGGCCTTCCACGACGACCAGCGCAAAGGTCGGCTGCTGTTCGCGATCAACGACCAGGCCAGCGCTGTGGGTGACGTGCTCACATCGGTGATACCGCTCACGCAGGCCCTGCTCACCCTGGTGGGCATGCTGGTCATCGCGCTGAAGATCTCGCCCGCCTTGGCCTTGACCGCGCTTTCGGTGACGCCCTTGGTGTACCTCTCGACCGCGCTGTACGGCCGTCGGATCAGCCCATATCTACGGCACGTCCGGGGTCTCGAGGGCCGATCGATGTCGATCGTGCACGAGGCCATGTCGATGATGAAGGTCATCGTGGCATTCGGCCGCGAACGCTACGAGCATCATCGGTTCCGCGAGCAGGGTTCGGAAGCCGTCGACGGGCGCATCCGTGTCACGGTGGCCCAGACTGCGTTCTCCCTGGGCGTCAACGTCATCACCGCGGTCGGCACTGCGCTCGTGCTCGGTGTCGGGGCCCACCAGGTGCTCAGGGGCAATCTGACCGTCGGCGGCCTGCTGGTGGTCGTGTCCTACATCGCCTCGGTGTACAAGCCACTGGAGCAGATCAGCACCACGGTCGCCCAACTCCAGGAGCGACTCATCACGCTCGAGGCGGCGGTGCGGCTGCTGGATCGCGTTCCCGACGTCGCCGACAGCCCCGACGCACAAGAGCTCGAGAAGGTCACGGGGCACGTCGGCTTTCGCGACGTGACCTACGCGTACCAAGGACGCAAGAACGCGCTGGAATCTGTGAACCTCGACGTCGAAGCGGGCCATACGGTCGGCATCGTCGGTCACACCGGTGCCGGCAAGAGCACGCTGCTGGGTCTGATCCCGCGCTTCTTCGATGCCACGAAGGGCTCGGTGGAGATCGACGGGGTCGACGTCCGCCAACTCACGCTCGAGTCGCTGCGTCGACACATCAGCATCGTGCTCCAGGACCCACTGCTCTTTCGAGGTTCGATCGCGGACAACATCCGTTACGGCCGGCTCGACGCGTCGATGGACGAGGTCGTCCGCGCCGCGGAAGCGGCCAACGCCCACGAGTTCATCTCCGCGCTCGATGATGGATACGACACTGTGGTCGGGGAGGGCGGCACTAAGCTGTCGGGTGGCGAACGTCAGCGGATCTCGATCGCCCGGGCCTTTCTCCGCGACGCACCCATCCTGCTGCTGGACGAACCGACCTCGTCGGTCGACTCGCAGACCGAGGCGGTGATCCTCGATGCGCTGCAGCGCCTCACTTCCGGTCGCACCACGTTCATGGTTGCACATCGGCTCTCCACACTGCGTCGCGCCGACCTGATCGTCGTCCTGGATCACGGCAGGGTCGTGCAGACCGGGACCCACGCGGAGCTCACCGTCGCCCAGGGTCCCTACCGGGACGTGTACGAGGTGCAGCACGGACTCGAACGGGCGGCCGCGCCGGTGTCTCCGGTAACGGTCGTCGACGCGGTCTCGGACTCGGTCGTGCGGTCGTCCAACGGCGACGGGGGCACGCCGCAGCGGCGAACGCCCAAGCGGCACCGGCAGCCACCCCGGCCGGTGCTTCCGAACGGTGAGCGCAACAAACAACGGCCGTACCCGTCCAACGGTGTCCCGAAGCTGGACCTCAATGTCGCGTCAGCCGAGGACCTCGTATGTCTCCCCGGCATCGGCCCCAAGCTGGCGCAAGAGATCGTCGCGCGCCGCGAGGAGATCGGTGGCTTCACCTGGGTGCGACAACTGCTGTGGGTCAGGGGCATCAGCGAAGCCCGGCTGGAGGAGCTAAGTCCTTACCTGGCTCCCGGGCCTCTCAAGCCGCCGGCTGCGGCGGCCGGCAACGGCACAGGTGAACCCGATGCGGGGGCGCCCGGATGAGCCGGGCTCCCAGGATCGTCGTGCTCGGGATGATGACCAAGATGCCGGTCGCTGGGGTGGTGTGGCAGACCGTCCACTACCTGGTGGGCTTCCAGCGCCTGGGCTTCGACGTCTACTACGTCGAGGCCCACGCGCGGACGCCCTCGATGCTGATGGACGAGCGGAGCACCGACGGTAGCGAGGAGGCAGCCGCCTTCATCGATGGCGTCATGCGCCGCTTCGATCTTGCCGACCGGTGGGCGTACCAGGCGCTGCACAGCGACGGGCGTGTCCTCGGCATGGGCGCGGAGTCGTTGTCGCGGCTGTACCGCGATGCGGCGCTGGTCGTCAATCTGCACGGTGGCACCCTGCCTCGTGAGGAGCACGCCGCCTCGGGACGACTGGTGTTCCTCGAGACCGATCCCGTCCTGCTACAGGTCGAGCTGCACAACGACGATCCCGATGCGATCGCCTACCTCGAGCCCCATACCGCCTTCTTCACGTTCGGGGAGAACTACGGGACCGATCGCTCCAGGCTGCCGGTGTCGGACCGCTTCGAGTTCCGACCGACGCGCCAGCCGGTAGTCATGGAGTTCTGGCGTTCCGCGGCGACGAGCCGACGTCCCGTGTTCACCACGATCGCGAACTGGCAGCAGCAGTGGCGACGCTTCAAGTTCGACGGCGAGACCTACCACTGGGACAAGCGCCGCGAGTTCCTGAAGTTCCTCGACGTCCCGCAGCGCACCAAGGCGTCGTTCGAGCTGGCACTGGCTGGCTGCAGCGAGGCCGACCGCTCACTTCTGGAGCGCCACGGCTGGTCGGTTCGTGACGGGTACACGCTCTCGCTCGACCTCGACGCCTACCGCGACTACATCCAGGGTTCGGCTGCTGAGTTCACCGCCGCGAAGGACCAGAACATCCGGTTCCGCTCGGGATGGTTCAGCGACCGCAGCGCCACGTATCTCGCCGCTGGCCGGCCGGTCATCACGCAGGACACCGGTTTTGGCGACGTGTTGCCGGTGGGTGAAGGCCTGTTCGCCTTCCAGTCGCTGGACGACGTCGCCGACGCAGTCGAGCAGGTGGCCGCCGCTCCCGCCCGGCATTCGCGGCGTGCACGGGAGATCGCGCGCGAGAGTTTCGCGCACGATGTCGTCTTGGGGCGCCTGCTGGACGACCTCGATGTCCGGCCGCCGGCATCCACAGGACGTCCCGCGGCGACCCGGACCTTCCGAGATGCGCTGCGTCTCACCCCCCTCTCCCGTCGGCCCCTGACCCTGCCACCGCGTACCGTCGCGGAGGTTCTGGCGGCGCCGCTGCCACCACCCGGGCCCGCCTCGGACACCCACAACCCGGTCGTGAGCATCGTCGTGGTCACCCACAACCACCTGGCGGTCACGAGGCTGTGTCTCGAGTCCATCCTCGCGCACTCGCGTGCAGTGCCGTTCGAGCTGGTGGTCGTCGACAACGCGTCGACCGACCTCACCGCGCCCTACCTGGAGGCGTTGGCCTCCCGTGAGCGGCGTGTACGCGTCATCCGCAACCAGACCAACGTCGGGTTCGCCTCCGCCGTCAACCAAGGGCTTGCGGCCGCGACCGCGAACCACCTGGTCGTGATGAACAACGATGTCGTGGTCGCGCCCCGCTGGCTGCTGGACCTGCGTCGACATCTCGCCGACGACGCTGTGGGGCTCGTGGGGCCGGTGACCAACCGTGCAGGCACCGCCGCCGAGATCCCGACCTCGTACGAGACCTTCGGTGATTTCGTGCGTTTCGCGACGCGCCGGTCACGGGAGCTGCGGGGCCAGAGCACCGACGCGGACATGCTCGCCCTGTTCTGCGTTGCGACCAAGCGAGAGGTCATCGAGCGTGTTGGGCCGCTCGACACCCGATTCGGCACCGGCCTCTTCGAGGATGACGACCTCTGCCACCAGGTGCGCGCCGCCGGCTACGTGATCCGGCACGCCGAGGACGTCTTCGTACACCACTTCGGTGAAGCGTCGTTCGGTGATCTGTTCGCCGACGGCACCTACGCGCGGTTGTTCGAACGCAACCGGCGCTTGTTCGAGGAGAAGTGGGGCCTGCGCTGGCAGCCACACGGAAGACGCGACGACGGGGATTACCAGGACCTCGTACGGAACACGCTCGCAACGGTCGCGGCTCTCACGCCACAGGACGCAAGGGTGGCCGTGCTGTCGCGCGGCGATGCCGCCTTCGTGGACTGCCCGCCACGGGTCATGTGTCATCTCCCTACGACGCGCTCAGGCACCTACGCCGGTCACCATCCGGCAGATGCGGACGAGGCGATCGAGGCGATCGAGTCCGCCCGCAGGGACGGGATCGAATACCTGGTCTTCCCTCGTGATTCGGCCTGGTGGCTCACTCACTACGACGGGCTGTCGGCGCATCTGCTGGAAGTCGCCACCCAGATCTCAGACGCCGATCACTGCACCGTCTACCGGCTCGATGCGGCACCAGGAGGTAGCCATGCCGACGAGAACGCCTGATCCCATCATCGTGCTCGGGGCGCCGCGCTCGGGCACGACGTATCTGAGAGCGGTCCTGAACTCGCATCCCGACGTGTTCGTCTCGCACGAAACCCGAGTTTTCGTCTGGGCCCACCAGGCCCTGCGGGTGCTGCCCGAGGACCGCCAGGCGCTGCTGACGCATCGGGACCGTTTCGTCGATCACATCTCGGGAGTCGTCCGCGAGGCCATCCGCGACTTCTATTCCGGTCTGGCGCCGAAGGTGACCTATTGGGGCGACAAGAACCCGCACTACGCATCCCCGCGTCACCGCGGGTGTCTCGAAACCATCCAGGCGCTGTTCCCGGGCGCCAAGTTCCTTCACATCTACCGCGACGGCCGTGACGTCGTGACGTCGCTCATGCGCCGAGGATGGGCGGACTTCGAGGGTTCGCATCGCACCTGGGAGGGCCATGTGCGCGTCGCACGCGAGTTCGGAACCGTAGTGGGCGACGGTTCCTACTTCGAAGTGCGCTACGAGCAGTTCATCGCCGACGACGAGGGGGTGGCTGGCCAGTTGTTCGAGTTCCTGGGCATCCCGATGCACCCGGCGACGCAGCAGTTCTGCCGCGACCAGACCCGGTCCCGTACGCCGCTGAGCGCGCCCACCACCGACGTTACGACGCTGGAGACGGCTGCGCCCAACGCGGCCTGGAACACGATGTTCGAAAGTGTCGCCGAGCGCGAACGCAGCCTGAGCCTGCTGGGTCCGACCTTGACAGAGTTGGGGTACCCGGTGCCCGAGAGGGGATGACCGTGCACCCTGCCGACTACGACCGGTTGATCAGTCGACTCCGCGAGCGCGCGGCCAACCACGTGCCGACCGACGACGATGTCCTGGTGGTCTCCAAGGGCGATGACGAGCTCCTGACCGTCGTCCCCGGACAGGGCGGGCGGCACTTTCCCTGCCGCGATGACGGTCACTACTCGGGCTTCCCACCCGGCGACAGCGTCTCGGCCATCGCGCAACTGGAAGCCGCCCGAAGCCTAGGGGCGCAGTGGTTGCTCGTTCCTGGCAGTTCACTGTGGTGGCGAGACTATTACGAGGACTTCTGGGGGTACCTGCGCTGCTACTACCAGGTGTGCGTCGAGGACGACGATTGCGCACTGTTCGACCTGCGCGCCACCGGCACGCAGGACGACGTCGCAGCGGCCTTGCGAACGGTTCTCACCGAGGCACAGCCCGGCGAGGATCTCGCGATCCTGACGTGGGGGGTGGACGATCCCCGTCAGTTCGACCACTTGAGGCGAGTACCGGTGTTCAGTCCATCGGTGGCGAAGGGGCCGTTGCCGTACGCGGATGCCAGCATCGCGTTGGTCGCCGTGGGATCCGATGACCCGGGGATGGTCGCCGAGGCGCGACGTGTCGCGTCGATCGCAGCGGTGTCGCTCCGCCACGGCCGGTGGGTCCCTCACTGGACCCGGCAACGCTCGCGGACCCTACAGACCGAGAGTGTCAGCATCATCGTGCCGTGCTACGACGGATGGCAACTGACCTCCGCGTGTCTGCGGTCGGTGTTCGAGACCGTGCCACCCACCCTTGCGGTGGAGGTGGTCGTCGTCGACGACGCGTCCTCCGACGAGACGTTCGAGCAGCTCGAAGCCTGGGCCAGCAGAGAGCCCCGGCTGCGAGTGGTGCGCAACGTCCGCAACCTGGGATTCATCCATACTTGCAACCGCGGAGCCGAACATGCGACGGGGCGTTTCCTGATCTTCCTCAACAACGACACGGTGTGTACCCATGGTTGGCTAGAGCCACTCGTGGAGACGCTGCGCGATCGTCCCGACGCGGGTGCCGTTGGGGCCAAGCTGGTCTACCCCGACGGGCGCCTCCAGGAGGCGGGCGGCGTCATCTTCCGCGACGGATCGGGAGCGAACTTCGGCAAGCACGACCAGCATCCCGGTTTCGAGCTCTACAGCTACCTGCGCGAGGTCGACTACTGCTCGGGAGCCGCGCTGGCCACGCCAGCGGCGCTGTTCCGCGAACTGGGCGGGTTCGATCGTACGTTCGCGCCCGCGTACTACGAGGACACCGACTACTGCTTCTCCGTCCGGAAAGCCGGATACCGGATCTTCACCCAGCCGGCCAGCGTGGTGATCCACCGCGAGGGTGCGACGTCGGGAACCAGCCCCGAGCACGGGGTCAAGCGTCACCAGCAGGTCAACCGCGAGCGATTCGTCGACAAGTGGCAGACCGTTCTGCCGGAGTGCCATGCCAACCCGGGGGCCTTCGACCGTGCAACGTGGCACCGGCTCGCACGCCCCACAGGCCAAGGCCGACAGGTTCGGCGCGCACTGGTCTGCGTCCCGACGCTGCCGTCCGCCGACCGCGAGAGTGGATCGAAGCGCCTGCACGACATGGTCGACGTCCTGCTGGCCGAAGGTTGGGACGTGACACTGGTTGCCAAGGACCGGGGACCTGACGACCGTCGGATCCTCGACGCGATGTGGCGACGGGGCGTGGCTGCGTACGTCGAGCCCCGCGGCGAACTTGAACAGATCGTGCGCGACGGAGCCTTCGACGTCGCGGTACTGGCGTTCTGGTTCATCGGCGAGCTGTGGGGGTCGCTGATCCGTGAGTGCTCGCCCGACACCCGGGTCGTGATCGACACGATCGATCTGCATTTCCTGCGCGAGTCACGTCGCCTGTTCGCAGGGGCTCGTCGACTCGAGTCCACGGTCCTGGACCGCACGCAGGCGGAACTCATGGCGCGCGAACTCAACGTGTACGCCTCCGCCGACGCGGTGTTGACCGTGTCGGACAAGGAGGCCCAGGTCGTCAACGATCTCGTGGGCGACAGCGGGCTGGCGCATACCGTTCATGACAACGAGGACGTCGGCCACGCCCACGTCGGACTTTCTTCTCGCCGTGGGCTGCTGTTCGTCGGCAACTTCCGTCATGCTCCGAACGTGGCAGCCGCCCGGTTCCTCCTGAGTGAGATCGTCCCGCTGCTGCCGGACGGCTTCCTGGAATCACACCCGCTCAGCGTCGTCGGCAACGCGCTGGAGGAGACCGACCTCGCCACGTTGTGCGATCGGGCGAACGTCCACATGGTTGGGTGGGTGCCCTCGGTGCTGCCGTACCTGGCCGCCAACCGGATGTCGGTCGTGCCGCTGACCTATGGAGCCGGGACGAAGCGCAAGCTGGTGCAATCCATGATCGCTGGGACACCCGTGATCTCCACCAGCGTGGGTATCGAAGGCCTTCCCGTCCGTGACGGTGCGCATCTTCTCGTCGCCGACGAACCGGCGGACTTCGCGGCGCGGGTCGTCGATCTGGCCGCAGACGACGCCCTCTGGCGACGGCTTTCTCGCAACGGCAGGCGCCGAGTGCTCGCTTCGCATGGCCGCGGAGGCGCCCGAGAGCAACTTGCGGCCGCGCTCGACGCGATCTCGACGCGAGCGCCGAAACGGGCTCACCTCTTCGACGCCACACTACGCATCTACCGCAGCGATCTCCACCGCGACTACGTGCACTACGAGGAACAACTCAACGAGACCCGGGCCGCCATCGAAACCCACGTGCCGCCGGGCGCGGTCGTCAGCGTCATAAGCAAGGGCGATCCGCGGTGGCTGCGGCTGGGGCCGCGCACCGGTTGGCACTTTCCTCGGACCGAGACCGGCGTGTACGCAGGACACCATCCGGCCGACTCGGCCGAGGCGATCGCCCATCTGGAGCACCAGATGCGATGCGGCGCCACGCACCTGGTCATCCCGGGCGTCAGCTTGTGGTGGCTCGAATACTACGACGAGTTCTACGCCTACCTGGGCGCCTGTTCTGACCGGGTGCTACCGATCGACACCACCTGCGTGATCTTCGAACTGCACGCGTCGCGACCCCGCGTCGCCGCCTCGGTGGAGAACGCCCATGCTGTGCAATGACGCTCTGCTGTTCGTGCACGTCCCGAAGACCGGCGGCATGTCGCTGACCAGGTTCTTGCTGGAGACGCTACCGGGACCCGTTCACTACTTCCATCCGGACCACGACGCGGACCTCGACGCAACGCACGTCATCCAGCATGCAGGGATCCGCCATGAGTCGCTGAGCGAGGCAGCGGCCGCACTGGGTAGCGACCTAGGCCGGCGACTCGAGGACTTCGAGGTCATCCTGGCCGTGGTGCGCAACCCCTACGCACTGGAGGTCTCGCGGTTCGCGTACCTCCAGAAGGGGCACCCGTGGGATCGGGGCTACAACCAGACGCTCGCGATGGAGGACAACTTCGAGACCTTCGCCGTGCGAAGCCGCGACCACGCGGGAAAGCCCATCGGGGAGTACCTCGCGATCGCTGGACAGACCCCGCCCAACCTGTACGTCTCGCGGGCCGAGACCCTGGACCAAGACGTGTCAAGGGTGTTGTCGAGCATCGGCGTGGACGCCGAGGTCAACCTCCCGGTCGTCAACACGTCACACCACGACCCCTACACGTCGTACTACACGCCCACCGCCGAGAAGGCGGTCTACGAGCGATACCGCGTTCTGTTCGAGCGTGGCTTCTACCAGCGCATGGGCGTCACCGAGATGCAGCCCACGCGGTACGGGCACCGAGTGCCGATGGTCGGCCCGGTTCAACAAGTCGGTCCGTCATCGGGCCTGTACCCCGACCTGTGGGCGACCTCGCCGCTGTACTTCAGCGTGCGGCCAGACCAGGCCGTTACGGCGCTGCGCGTCTCCGGGTGGCGCCCGGCCCGCCGCACGCAGCCGGCGGAGTTGGAACTGCTGGTCGATGAACGTCCCCTGGCAAAGCTCCCGGGCACGACCGGCAAGTTCAAGTGGGAGGTACCTCTGACCCTCGACGTCGATCAGCCTGCACGGTGCGAGATCAGGACGTCGCCGCTGTGGTCGCCCGCCGACGAGGCTCAACGCGCCGACCACCGGCGACTGGCGTTTCGACTGTCGTCAGTGGCGTTCGACCCCCGGTGAAGCACAGCCCCGGCACCGCACGAACGTCGCGGCTCAGCCTGTTGGCCGCAGCCGCCCTTGCCCTGCTGGGAACATGGCCGACGATCGGTGCCGACGAGCCACCTGCACCGCCGACGCTGGGCCAGGGCGCGACCGACCGGCGCCACGCACCCCCTGGCGATCCGCTCGTCGGCGCCAACTACACCCATCTGCGATTCGACGACTGCGACTTCTCAGGGCGCCCACTCCTACGCGACTACCATCATCGCGGCGTGCGTGCAACTGCCCGGAGGCAGCTGGCCACGATGCAGGCCGACGGCATGGACACGCTCCGCCTGCTCATCTGGCACATGGATCGGCCCAGACGCCACCACGACTGGGGCGTGCTGGATTCCCGAGGCGGCACGTTGACCACGCAGGCGGCGGACAATCTGCGTGCCCTGCTCGAGGACGTACGTCGCGCCGGCTACCGTCGGCTGACGGTCGCCTTCGGCCCGCAATGGGCGAACCACCCGTCCCATCCGAGCTTCGACCCGACGCTGTATGAACAGAACTGGCAGTTCATCCGCCAGGTGCGAGCCCTGGCCGTGGCACACGGGCCGGCAGTGGTCCGCTTCGACCTGCTGAACGAGGGGGCGCCGTCCAGAACCCTGCCGGCCGAGCGCTACGCACACACCGAGGAGTACCTACAGCGGCTGTGGGCTTCGTACGTCAGCGACTACGGAACCGCCGATGCGACGGTCTCAGCGATCGCCGACGATCGACCTGACGGACACAGTCGGTTGCGCAACCTTGTCGAGATCCTCGCGGCGGACGGAGCCCCCGCCCCGCGGTTCTTGGACGTCCACGTCAACGGCGGGCCGGCCCATGCCACGGTGGGGTTGCGCGAAGCGCGCGCCCTGCTGGAGGATCACGACCTCGACGTCGAGCTGATCCTGGGCGAAACGCCCTACGACCACGCCGATACGGCGGCCGCCATCTCCGAGGCCGACGGCGACGTTTCGGAGGTGGTCCAGTGGTACTCGACGCCTGAGGACCGCTGCAACGTCTCGCCGCCCTACGGGACGCACGCGTACCGTGCAGCACTGCAGACCCCTGCGAGTACGACATCGGCAGCTCGATCATGAGGCCCAGCATCCTGCTCGGCGGCGCACTGGCGTCGCGACCCGGCGTCGGCGGGCACGCATGGGTGTTGCTGCACTACCTGCTCGGCTTCCGGGCACTTGGCTGGAGAGTGACGCTCGTCGATCGTCTCGACCGTGCGGCGTTGCCTGCGGCACTCGATCCGACCGTCGCCCATCGCGAGCTGCGCGGGGTCTTGCGGCGATTCGATCTCGTCAACGACTACGTGTGCCTCACCGACGAAGGCACGACCGGACCCGCCGCAGCCGGACTGGACTCCACGCTCTCGGGGAGCCTGCTGATCGACGTCATGGGGTTCATCGGCGACCACCCGCTGCGCGATCGCGCCTCGTACCGCGTGTTCCTGGACATCGACCCCGGTTTCCCGCAGCTCTGGCGTGAGCTCGGGCACGCCGATGTCCTCGACGGCTACGACGCGTACGTCACCGTCGGAACCGCCATCGGCCGTCTCGACTGCGAGATACCCCGGTGTGGCTTGGACTGGATTCCCACGCTCCCCCCGGTTGTCCTGGACCACTGGCCCGAATCTCCGTCCCCGGCAAGAACCTTCACGTCCGTGGCCGCCTGGCGCGGGCCGTTCGGCCCCATCGACCAGGGCGGGCGCAGGCTTGGTCTGCGGGTCCACGAGTTCCGGCGCTTCCTAGCACTGCCGACGAGAACCCACGCCGACTTCGAACTCGCCTTGGACATCCACCCCGACGAAACCATCGACCTGGAGCGACTCGCCGCGCAGGGATGGAGGTTGGTGGACCCTGCCAAGGTCGCGGCCACGCCCGATGATTACCAGACCTTCGTGCGCTCCTCGGGAGCGGAGTTCATGGTTGCCAAGAACCTCTACGTCGACACGCGGGGTGGCTGGTTCAGCGACCGCAGCGCGTGCTACCTCGCCAGCGGCAAGCCCGTGCTCTTCCAGGACACCGGCCTGGCGGGCTCCCTGCCCGACGGCTTGGGCCTGTTGCTGTACGCCGACCTCGACTCGGCTGTCGCCGGCGTCCATGAGATCCTGGCCAACTACGAGGGGCACGCGCGTGCAGCGCGCGCGCTGGCCATCGAACACCTCGACGCGCGCCGGGTGTTGACCACCCTGCTGGACCGGCTGGGTATCACATGACGGTCACTTCAGACGCCGCGATACGCCGGCTGAACTGGGGTTGCGGCGACCACGTCCGGACGGGATGGGTCAACTCCGACCTCAAGTCCGGGACCCATATCGATGTCACCACCGACGTGCGCGACGGACTGCCATTCGAGGACGCCGAGTTCGACTACATCGTCAGCGTCCACGCCCTTCAGATGCTGTCGTATCCCGAGATCGTGCCCGCCCTGGTCGAGTTGCGTCGGGTCCTGCGCCCCGAGGGTGTCCTGCGGTTGTGCCTACCTGACCTCGAGAAAGGCATCGACGCCTACCGCGCGGGCAACGCCGACCACTTCCAGGTGCCCGATGAGGAACTGCGCAGCCTCGGCGGCAAGTTCATCGTGCACATGCTGTGGTACGGCTGGAGCGTGACTCTGTTCACGCTGGACTTCATCGGCGAGCTCCTGGACCGCGCCGGGTTCCGGGACGTCAGCCCGTGCGGCTACCAACGATCCCCCAGCGGGTTGGAGGGCATCACCGACCTCGACAACCGGCCACATGAGAGCCTCTTCGTGGAGGCCACCCGGTGACGACCGTTGCGGTGGCCGGAGCGCTCGCCAACAAGCCGCTCAACGCCGGAGAGGCTTGGGTACGGCTGAGCTGGATCAGAGGCCTGCAGTCGCTGGGTTTCGATGTGGTCTTCGTGGAAGAGATCGATCGGGCGACCTGCGTCTCCGTCCACGGCACGCCCTGCGCCCCGCACGATTCGGTCAACGTCGCCTACTGGCGGCAGGTCATCGAGAGCTTCGATCTGGGGGAGCGTGCAGCGCTGCTGGACACCGACGGTCGCTCGCTCGCCGGTGTCCGCCGCGCAGACCTCGACGAGTTGCTAGACGGCGCGGCGCTGCTGTGCAACATCTCGGGTCATCTCCGCGTCCGCGAGCTCCGGGCAGCATTCGGCGTCTCGGTTTTCGTGGACCTGGATCCTGGATTCACGCAGTTCTGGGCTGCTCAGGGCGCCGACGTCAACCTGGACGGTCACGACCTGTACTACACCGTCGGGATCAACATCGGCGCCTCGACCTGCGACGTGCCTGCCGCTGGCGTCCACTGGCGTTCGCTGCCCCCGTTCTTCGTACCCGACGACTGGCCGCGATCCAACGCCGCCACGGACAGTCCGATCACGACGGTCGCAACCTGGCGCAGCTATGGTCGCGTCAGCGTGGGAAGCCGCACGTTCACGCTCAAGGCCCACCAGTTCCGTCGGTTCGTGCAGCTGCCCCAGCGGGTGGACGCGCGCTTTGAGATCGCGCTCGACATCCACCATGGCGACCACCGCGACCGTGAGCTTCTCGAGCGGCACGGCTGGAGGCTGCGCGACCCGCGCGCCGTCGTCCGCGACCCCGACGCGTTCCGACGCTACGTCCGTCATTCCTCCGCCGAGTTCTCCGTCGCGCAGGGCATCTACGTGGAGACGTGCACGGGCTGGCTCGGCGACCGAACCGTCCGGTACCTGGCCAGCGGACGCCCGGCGATCGTGCAGGACACCGGCCTCGGTGCCCACCTGCCCACGGGCACCGGACTGCTGACGTTCTCCACCCTCGAACAGGCCATCGCCGGCATCGAGGACCTCGCTGCCGCGCCCGAGCGCCACGCCGCGGCCGCCCGCCGGCTCGCCGATGAGTACCTCGACGCCCGGCGTGTGCTGGGGCGGGTCCTCGAGGACACAGGGACCGCGCCATGAAGCGCCCACAACGCCGCGCACGGCCAGACCGTCTGCGTATCGTGGTCGCGGGCAGCGTGGCGGCCGCTCCCGCCCAGGCCGGCGCTGCCTGGGCGGTCCTGCAGTACGTGCTCGGCCTGCGCCAGCTCGGGCACGACGTGCTGTTGGTGGAGCCCATCGAGCGCGCTGACGACGCGGCTGTGCTCGACCGCACCCCGGTGGCACGGTTCTTTCGCGACGTCGTCAGGGACGCCGACGTCGCGGACCGTGCCGCACTGCTGGACGTGCGGTCCGGTGACACGGTGGGGATGTCCTGGCCGCAGCTGCGCAAGTTGGGCGCCGCAGCGGACGTACTGCTGAACCTGTCCGGGATCCTTCGCCACCCTGCCCTACTTGAGCCCATCCCCCGACGGGTTTTCGTGGACCTCGACCCGGGCTTCGTCCAGCTCTGGCACGCCCAAGGCATCGACATGGGCCTCGACGCCCACACGCACTTCGCGACGGTCGGGACGAACCTGGGTGCCCCTGACTGCCCGATCCCGACACTCGATCGAACCTGGCAGGCGACACTGCCGCCGGTGGTCCTCGACGAGTGGCCGTGCCGGCCAGCTCCCCACGCCAGCGCCGCCCCGGTCACAACCATCGGCAACTGGCGCAGCTACGGCTCAATCGACAACGACGGGACGCCCTACGGACAGCGGTGCCACTCGTTTCGTGCGCTGCTGCCCGTGGCCGCCCGCGCCCCCCGACCGATCCGCCTCGCATTGACCATCCACCCCGGGGACGCGACCGATCTCGCCGCGCTCGAGTCCAACGGATGGAGGCTCGACGACCCACGGCAGGTCGCCGGCACGCTTGCCGGCTACCGCAGCTACATCCAGGGGTCACATGCCGAGCTGTGCGTGGCCAAGAGCGGCTACGTCATCTCCCGCAGCGGGTGGTTCAGCGACCGCAGCGCCTGCTACTTGGCCTCGGGCCGACCCGTGGTTGCACAGGACACCGGTTTCGGTGCCCTACTGCCGTCGGGGCAGGGACTGCTGGTGTACACCGACGTCGACAGCGCAGTGGGGGCCCTCCACGAAACCGAGCGAGCGCACGCTGCCCACTGCCGTGCCGCACGCGAGATCGCAGCAACGTACCTCGATTCGCGGCGCGTGCTCGGTCGCCTCCTGGACGCGGTGGGCGAAGGATGACCGCAGCGACGATCGCGACGCAGGAACTCCGGGCCGTTCTCGAGGCTGCCCTCCAGACGCCGATCCGCACCCTGCGGCGTCGCCCGTACCGGTATGCCACCAGCCACGCGCTGGAGGAGTTCGAGCTGGAAACCGCGGGCGGCGCAGTTCTCGAACTTCTGTTCAAGGACTTCGCGCGTTCGCCGGCGACCGGAAGCCAGCGCTCCGCCAAGCCAGCGCACGTCTACGACCCACTGCGCGAACTCCTCGTCTACCAGCAGGTGCTCGACGCCGCAGACACCGGGGCGCCACGTCTCTTTGCTGCCGTCGCCGATACGCACCGGCGCTGGCTTTTCATCGAGAAGATCCATGGCACCGAACTGTGGCAGGTAGGCGAACTGTCGGTGTGGATGGAGGTGGCGCGCTGGCTCGCGCGGTTCCATGGCCAACACCGCCTGCTCCACCTGGCAGCCGACGTTCCCCTGGTGCGCTACGGAAGCGAACAGCTCGCCATCTGGCGCGAGCGTCTGCTAGCTGCGATGGGGGCGAGTGTACGGCCGCTGATGGAAGCGTTCGACGTCGCAACCGCGATGATCACGGAGGCACCGGCGACCTTCCTCCATGGCGAGTTCTACCCATCGAACGTGCTCATCGCGGACGGGGGACGCGTGCGTCCGGTCGACTGGGAGATGGCGGCGATCGGTCCGGGCGCGTTGGACCTCGCGGCGCTGCTGTCCGGATGGGGGCACGACGAACAGGCGGCATTGATAGTGGCCTACCGACAGGGCGACGGCTCGGGGCTCGACGACGACACCTTCGAACGGTTGCTGGCAGCTTGCCGTCTGCAGCAGGCCGCTCAATGGCTGGCCTGGTCGCCGCACTGGCAGCCGCCGCCCGAACACGTCCAGGACTGGCTCGCGGTGGTGCAGGATCAGGCCGAGCGGCTGCGATGATGCCCCCCGATGGAGCGACGTCGCGACGGCGTCTGATCGTGAACGCCGACGACTTCGGGCAGAGCTCCGGGATCACCGAGGGCGTCCTTGATGCGCATCGGCACGGCATCGTGACAAGCGCGAGCCTGATGGTGCGCTTCCCGGGGGCGGCCGAGGCTGCGGCGCGGGGTGTGGCCGCTGGCCTGGACTTGGGGCTGCACGCCGACCTGGGCGAATTCGTGTTCGACGGCCGGGGATGGGTGGCGATATACGAGGTCGTCGGCACGGACGACGAGCCCGCCGTCCGTGCCGAGCTCGAGCGCCAGCTCGAGACGTTCCTCGACCTGGTATGCCGGCCACCGACACACCTGGATTCCCACCAGCACGCGCACCGGAGCGATCCTGTACGGGGCGTGATGTTGGAGATGGCAGCCCGTCTCGACGTTCCGCTGCGAGGCGAGGGGCCGGTCCGATACGAGGGTGGGTTCTACGGTCAGGACGCCCGCGGCTCCAGCTACCCGGAATTGATCGATCCATCCGCCCTGTTGCGACTGATCGAGCAGCTGCCAGCCGGCGTGACCGAACTCGGGTGCCACCCCGGCCGCCGCGACGACGAACTGGCCTCGCCTTACCGGAGTGAACGGTCAGACGAACTCTCTGCGCTGTGCGACCGGCGCGTCCGCGAGGCGCTCGATCGTCAGGGTGTCCTGCTCACGACCTTCGCCGCCGAAGCCGTCCGAGGTCAGCGGGACACCGAAGGTCGCGGCTCCCAGCGCTGACAAGCACCGGTCGAACGAACGCAGATCATAACCGGCCGTGTGTCTCCGGCACCCACACTGCGAGCGCTACACCCCTTTACATTGCAAGGACGATAAGGAAGCAGCGGTGACGGTCCCGGTGTCCTACCGATTGGACGAGGGCCTCAAGCGCCGTCTCTCGGAGCAGGCGGCTGTGGAGGGGGTGACCGAGACGGGGCTGGTGGCACGCATCCTCGATGAGGCGCTCAAGGTCGCGGCGCACCCCGGCATCGTCTACCGCGACGGACCCACGGGGCGGCGGGCCGCGCTCGCGGCTGGTCCCGACGTGTGGGAGGTCATCAACGGTGTCCGTCACGCGCGTGGCCGCGGCGAGAAGCGGATCGGCAACGCTGCTGAGCAGATGGGCCTGCCCGAGCGACTCGTGCGGCTGGCGGTCAACTTCGCGGCTGCCTACCCCGACGAGATCGAGGAGCGCATCGCCATGAACGCGGCGGCCGCTGAGAGGGCGCGGGCGTTGGCAGAGGAGCGGGAGCGTCTGCTGGCGTCGTGAGGTTCCTCATCGACGAGATGTTCGCTGCGGACGTCGCCGATCAGCTGCGTGATGTCGGTCACGACCCGGTTCACGTTTCAGAGGTTGGGCTGGGAGCAGGCGCCGACGGCGACGTGCTGGGATTCGCGGCCACCGAGGGTCGGGTCGTCGTCACGGAGAATGCCGCCGACTTCCTCCCGCTGCTCGACGCGCAGATCGCAGCGGGGGTCGCGGTCGCGCCGGTCGTCATCGTGCTGAAGGGGAAGCTCCCGCGCCGCTCGGGGGGCGATGAGCCACGCCCGCGTAGTCAAGCTCGACGCCTGGGCTGAGCGATGGACTGATCCCTACCACTACGTCCACTGGCTGACGTGAGCGACGACGCCAATATCGCGAGTGCGTTGTCCGAGCCCTCCCTTGCCAAGGTGGGGGTCGCGGGTTCGAATCCCGTCGTCCGCTCCACACGATCCCGGCGTGAGATCGCCGGGTTCCGCCGTTCCTGCCCCGTTGGCTGCACATGCCCTCCAATCGGCACGTCCGGAAGGCAGCGGCGGCGAGGGCGGTCTGGCGTCATCTACTGCCCTGGGGCTGTGTGAATCCTGTGTGAATCGCAGCGCCGATGCGATCTCGACGGCGGTGTACGGGTACGCCGTCTGCGACACCGACCTCTGCGACGCGCCGAACTGGATCGTCGACCAGGCCGCGTGGGAGGCCCTCGGAGGGACGACCGCCGCCCGCACCTTCGTGCGCACCGCCGCCGAGCCGCAGAACGACGGGACGGCCACGTCGGGCACCGTCAGGGTCTCGCTCGGCGAGCTCGCCGTCGGCGCGGGCCTGGTCCGCATCGTGGGAGCGCTCCTGCCGGAGCCCACGCAGGCGAACCACCACCCCTAGGGGGCTCTCCGCGTACGCGGAGACCCCGGCGGGGTACCGGGTGTTCGAGAACCTCGTGGACTGGCGCCGCCCGCGGTCGTGACGGCACGAGGACCGCGCACCCCCGCGGCCCGACGCCCCGGCGCCTACCCTCGCCCCCATGGGTCGGGGTGGGCTGCCGTTCGTGGGACGCGAGGCCGAGCTCGCGGTCGCGCTCGACGTCGTGGACCGGGTCGCGGCGGCGACGGGGCAGGCGCTGGTCATCGAGGGCGAGGCCGGGATCGGCAAGACCCGGATGGTCGACGAGTTGCTGCGTACGGTCCGGCAGCGGGGCTGGCAGCTGGTCCGCGGGGCGGCTCGCCCGTTGGAGACGGAGATGGCGTTCGCGCCGTGGGTGGACGCACTCGGCCTCCATCCCGACGCCCCGGAGGAGCGCCGTGCCGCGATCGCGCGGCTGATGCTCGGGGACCCGGACAGTCCCGGATCGGCCGGTCCCGAGATGGGCACGGGCACCTCGCGGCAGGCACAGCTCGTCCAGGCGATCATCGACGTGATCGTCGACCGCTGCGATGCGGGACCGGTGGTGCTGGCCCTCGAGGACGTCCACTGGATCGACGGTCCCAGCCTCGCCGTGGTCGACCGGCTCGCACGGCGCCTGGCGCACCTCCCGCTGCTGGTGATCCTGAGCGCTCGCCCGTACCCGCGCAGCCCGGAGCTGCACGGCGTGCTGGACCGTCTGACGACGAGCGGAGCGGGGCACCTGCCGCTCGCTGGACTACCCGACGGGGCCACCGCACGGCTCGCCGCCGCCGTCCTGCGGCAGGAGCCGGGACCCACGGTCCTGGCGGCGCTCAACGCCGCCGCGGGCAACCCCCTGTTCGTCGCTGAGCTGCTCGCCGCCCTGCGCGAGGATGGGGCGTTCGAGCCGCGCGACGGGGTGGTCGAGCTGCACACCGCCCGGTTGCCACCGTCGCTACGACTGACCCTCCTGCGACGTCTGAGCGTCCTCCCCGAGGACACCGTCGAGCTGCTCCGCCTGGCCGCCGTGCTCGGGACCGCGTTCGCACCCGACGCACTCGCGGTCGTGGCTCGCCGTCCCGAGGTCGACGTCGTGCGCGATCTGGAACCCGCCCGGCGAGCGGGTCTACTCGACAGTGGCGACCATGGGCTGACGTTCCACCACGACCTCATCCGTGACGCCGTGTACGAGGACCTGCCTGGGGCCGCGCGCCAGGTCCTGCACGGAGCTGCCGCGCAGGCGCTCGCGGACGCGGGGTACCCGCCGGAGGTCACGGCTCCGCACCTGCTCCGTGGAACGCTCGAGGCGGACGAGAGGACGCTGACGGATCTCCGAGCGGTGGCTTCGGCGCTCGGGGTCCGGGCTCCCGATCTGGCCGTCCAGCTGCTCGAACGTGCCGTCGAGCTGGCGGATCGCGGTAGCCGTGACGAGCTGCGGGTGGAGCTGGCCAGGGCCATGGGGTGGGCGCACCGCCCCCGCGATGCGGCCGCCTTGGCGGACGAACTGCTGGAGCGCCTGGATCGGGGTCCGCTGCGCCGTACCGCGCTGTTGATCCGGGTCTCGCAGGCGCAGTTCCTCGGCGGGTTCGAGCGGTACGGCGAGCGGCTCGAGGCCGCCGCGACCGAGCCCGACGCGTCGCCCGGCGAGCGCGCCCGCCTGCTCGCCCTCGCGACCGCGGCCTGCGTCGACGGCGGCGACCCGGAACGCGCGGAGGCGGTCGGGAGGCGCGCGACCGACGCAGCCCGGCATGCGGCCGATGATATCGCGCTCTGCGCGGCGCTGGTCTCGATGGCGGTCGCCGCCCTGGCGTCCATGGACGACGGGCACGGGCGTCACGTCCCGGCCGAGGCCGGCGGCCTCGCCATCAGCCGCGCGCGCGAGGCCGTCGACGTCGCCCGACGCAGTGACGATCCCGAGCTGCCGCTCGTCGTCGCGCCCGCAGTGACCTTGGCGATGACCCTGGGGACCTTCCCGCAGCACCGCGGGGAGGCGATCGAGCTCAGCCAGGGCGGACTCGTCGACGCTGAGCAGCGGGGCCTGCCGGCCTTCGCCGCCACGTACCACATGACTCTCGGCGTGAACCTCTACCGGGCCGGTCGCTGGGACGAGGCGACCACCGAGCTCGAGAGCGCCGTCGAGCGTTGCCTCGAGCTGGACACGACGGGACCGTTGGTCGACATCTCGTGTCGCCTCGCCCGCATCGCGGTGCGCCGGGACGATCTCGCCGGGGCGGAGCGGTGGATCGCCCGGGCGGAGGCCGCCCAGGGCCCGGCCCCATCGACCGCGTACGCGGTGTTCGCGGTCCTCGCCCGGGCGACACTGTTGGAGGCGACCG